>JAKLJM010000162.1 GCA_023151145.1 Bacteriovoracaceae bacterium
AAAGTGTTGAAATAATAAAGCCAGTACCAACTGATCCAAGAAGGGCATTTTTCCAACTGATTTGTGTCCCTTTTTGATACTGGTCGAGATAGTTTTTTGCCACGGGGTCTTTTTCTATAAAATACCTAAGCCCTTCGCCTTTTTGAGAAGTGTTAGGGTCAACTAGAATCTCTTGGAAATTAATGGTCGCAACTCTGCTGCATGTTTCTGCTGCATTTATTGCGAAAATATTTAAAAATAGAGCTATAATAAACAATATATTTTTCATATGAAAAACTATAAACGATTTCAATAATTCACAAAAGGTATTTATTATGGATTTCATTCGCGCAGGTATCGGAATAACAAAAACGATGCGCAACGTTTCTCGATTAAGAGAGATCGTGTCTGTGTTTGCAAAGCATGGATTTGATGGGTTCATAACAATCGGAATTAGTTCAAAAATTCCCAATTTTGTTATCCCGAAATCTAAAAGATCGATCAAGGAAGAACTAGAAAATAAATCAGAGAAGGATTGGAACCAAGTTTTGGGATTTAGATTACGTTCTTGTTTTGAAGAACTTGGTCCTTCATTCATTAAATTTGGTCAACTATTATCATCACGTGAAGACTTATTTCATGCTTCTTTTATTCATGAAATGCAAAAGCTACGTGATCAAGTTAAACCAATTCCATTGAGTGATTTGACTGTCTATGTTGAAAACGATCTAGGAAAAAAAATTGAAGAAGTTTTTAAATCTATCGACCCCAATCCGATTGGAGTTGCTTCGATTGGTGTCGTTTATAGCGCAGAATTAAAAGATGGTAGTCCAGTCGTTTTAAAAGTTAGAAGGCCTGGTATTGAAAAAGAAATTGAAACTGATTTTTCGATTCTTTTATTTATCGCTCATCAATTGGAAAAAGTGTCAGAAGAATTAAAGTATCTTGGTCTTTCTAGAATTATAAATGATTTTTCTTCTACCTTAGTTAAGGAATTAAATTTTAACGTAGAGGCCATGAATGCACAAAGACTAAAAAAGAACTTAGCCATTCATGATATTGAAAACCATTACTATATCCCAAGTATTTATACCGATTATACCTGTGAAGCATTGTTGGTAATGGAGCGATTAGAGGGTGTTGCTTTTAGTGATCAAAAAAAGATTGATCCCCATATGGATGAAATAAAGGAAAAGTTAAACTACGGAGTGAATCTTTTTTTAAAAACTTTTCTTCAAGATGGTTTTTATCATGCTGATTTGCACGGTGGAAATTTCTTTTATCTTCATAATAAAAAAATTGGTTTAATTGACTTTGGCTTAATGGGAAGTTTGTCAAAAACTTCCAGACAACATTTTACCGCGATTATTTACTCACTGATCTCTCATAATTATGAAAATTTAGTATATGAGTTTTTAGACGTGGCAGAATATGAAAGTATTCCGGATGTGGAAGCCCTAACGAGAGATGTAAGAGAAGCCCTATCTCCTTACGTTGGACTTACTGTTCAGCAATTAAACTTATCAGAACTTTTTCTTGTTATTTTGGCCACACTAAAGCGTCATCAGATCTATCTTCCTAGAGAATGGTATTTAGTCTTTAGAGCACTGATTACACTTGATGGCGTAGGGAAATCATTAAATATAGATCTAAATATTTTTGGGATTTTAGAAAGTGAAATTTTAGAAATAGTTCAAAAATCATTTAGCAAAGAAGATTTGATTGAAGAAGCCTTATGGTCGAGTCGTGACATGTCTTCAACATTAAAAATTTTCCCCAGACATTTTCGTTGGTTCATGCGAGATTTTGCGAAAAAAGGTTATGCCATCGAAGTTATCCAAAAAGGATACAAAAAAGAAATTGCTTCCGTAGGAAATAGTATTAGTTTTTTAGGTCATGCCATTTTGACAGCTACATTTATTTTATCAGGTATTTTGTTTTTAAATGGGCAAGAACTTCAGACATATAATGATATCCCGACTCTCACATGGGTGATGTGGTCGTTAGGACTCCTTACCTTTGCCCTTGGTAAAAGAAAAATCGACTAAATGATTCAACATCCCCTATTCTTTAGGGGATGCCTCAAAAACGTTGCACTGATTTTTGTCATAAATTAATCAATTATCCTATGAAATTAGACTCTTAAGAGGGGTAAAAGATGTCGCTATTTACCTAAGTAGCTTTCCTCCATACAATTAAAATTATGTAAATTAATGATTTCTGGAGTCTGCTTATGAAAATACTAAAAAGTATATTCACTTTATCTCTCTTGCTCACAATGTTTTGTGCTTCAGCACAGACTAGGTTTGCACAAAAGGATAAAGATGAGTTTATTCAAGACCTAAAAAAAGAAATGGCCGTATACAAGGCCGAAACAAAAAAACCAATAAAGCTTGCAGAGCTCAAAGAAGATTTATTTCATAAAATTGCAGAGCTCAGAGCTGATAAGCATATTTCGTATCATGAAGAGCGTAGAGTGATGGAGCGCTTTAATGACTTAGTTGCTCAGGCTATAACAAAACAAATTGATGAAGAAAAAGCTATTTTTGAAATCATAGACCAAGAATTAAAAGTTATTGATGTCAAACCACTTCAGTGTATTAAAGAAGGAAACACTTGTAATGACTTTAGTTGTTGTGATGGGTTGGTTTGCGCCGCTGAACCGAAAAGAGATTTTGGAAATAATAAATGTGTAGCTCAAGGAAATTCATGTAATAAAGATAGTGAATGTTGTTCTGGTGAATGTGAAGAAGATAAAAATACTAAGAAAAAAATATGTTTAGAAGTTAAGCGTTGTTTTAGACCATTAAATGTTGGGCAAAGATGTAATGACAATCCGGTTTGTGGACAAGGAGAGTGTTTACCTTTTGATACCGCTACTAGTGGTTATTTAGCGGCTACAAAAGTAGGTGATAAGTGTAAATCTGATAAACAATGTAAATCGAATTTTTGCGATGGAGGAATTTGTCGCGAATCTAGAGTATGTAAAGAATGTACTAAGTTAGGTAATAAAGTTGAACGAGGATTAAAGTGTTGTGAAGGATTAATTCCAAACGCCGCAGGAAGATGTATTCCCGATGCACCTCCAATTGTCTTACCGCAAGTTAATAATTCAAAGCCTGCATTTTTAAAACAAAAACTCATTTCACTGATGTCTTTATTGGTTTCACCAACGTTGGCCAATGATGCTGATAATGCAGCGTTAGGCGTAATTCAAAGAGCTGCAAATAATTCAGAGAGCGAAAGAGATGTTGGAATTTCTACTTCTTTAACTCAAGACCCAAAGTCAAAAGTTTATGCGGAACCAATTGCTAAAAGTCACGTCAATGCCAGATTTAAAGAATACACAAAATCAGATTTCAAAACATGTAATATTGATTTTAAAGCTGATTATTATAATTACATGATGGCCAAGGAAAATAGACCAGGTGCAGGTGAATCTGCAACAGGCTCAATGTTTGATTACCAAACAACGTTATTAGCTTTCGAGTTCGTGTCGCAAGGTGAAGAAAACTATGATGACTATTGGACTAACGGAACAGATGGTGGATCAATACATAAAAGATTAAAAAATATTTCAGATGCAAGTTCTAAAGTTAGAAGAGGAACTGAGCAAAAGTTAATTGAATACAATAGAAAACTGACATGTCTTTGTTTAGAGACAATGGGACCGAAGGGAATCGGATTTGATAAAGAATTAGAATCTTTAGTAAAATATAAAATTGATAAAAAAGATGGAAAAAAAGCTAGCTTGCCAAAACTTTCAGCCTCTACATTGAAAATTCTTTGTGGTGGTGAAGAGAAAGATAGTATCTGTTCTCAGTACGCAGTAGACAATACAAGTTCTCCAAAGTTTAGCGAATATAAAGAATCATTAATTTCATCAGCTCCAGATAAAGCAACTTATTATGCAAATTATTGTGAAGAAGAAAGAAATGCGTATGCAGCTTTAATTAAAGACATAGATACAATGTCTGGATTTGAAAATTTAAAAGACGAAGGTGAGGGTGATGCTTCAGGTGTAAAAGGTTCAAGAATGTTAGTTTATTGGACTAAAACCTTAGCAGATTTCAATATGGAGTTATCAATTGATAACGGTTCACTGTTTGGAAAATTTGCTGATGTTTATAAATGGTATGAAAACCAAACATCGAATGATAAATGGGGCCAAGCAAGAATTGATAAAAAAGATCTATTCGTAATTGATGTTCTAGACAAAAACAATCATAGAGTTTATTCGATGGCTGCAGCTGTAATTGCCGCTACACTTACGGTAGGTGCGATCGCTGTAATTGGTGGGATGTCTATACCTGCCATTATTACTTCTTGGACAGCTATCGGGGTTATTGTCGCTTCGGCAGCAGCTGGTGGTGGGGCTGGATATGTTGTGGCAACACTTCGTGGGGCTTGGATTAGTAAGACACCATTTATTGAAGATAAAAAGATGTACTCATATAATTGTGGTTCAAAAAAGAATCCAAAGTCATGTACAAAATATACGAGAATTTTGAAATACCCTTATTCTGAAGTTTGTCATGCGCGTATTTCATCAAATGCTTGTATTAAGCACTTTGTTGCCACTAACGACGAAGTTGGAAATGATATCTTTGTAATCGATCCTTGGATTCCAGTTGGGATGAAAAAATCAGACATTATTCGCGACCAAGTGACATTGGTGCAAAGATTAGATCAAGGGTTTGAAAATGGATTAGGAATGTTACTTCCAAGAAATCCTGGAGGACGTCAGTCAGAAGAATATAGAGTAACGCCGTTCTTAACAACTGTATATGCAGGTTACTTTGCTCCGAAGCTTGTACCAGAGTATAAACAGAACTATGCGATTACATCAGATATCGAAAAGAAAATTAAACAAAAAGCCAAAGAATTTGCTATCAAAGAAAAATTCTTCTATGCCGAAGAAGAAGAACAATTAAAACGTTTTGCAGACTATTCTTTTGATTACCACTTTGTTTGGGCGAAAACTTCTCAGCAAAACATTGTTGCTTATCCACAGCCACATTTTATGACCTATTTGGATTTGATGTCTGCTGGTGTTGCAGGGAAACTTGCTGTTGGTAATGCTGATAATGCCAATAAACTGAGAAATTTAAATACGAAATACTTAGCTAATTATAAAAAAGTCCTTTCAATATATAAAGATAAAGCAGTTTCTGGTTCTAGAACCAAGACTGTTGCTTGGATTGATAAAGAGCTTAAAGCTATAACAAATATGGAAGCAGAGAGTGCAATGATTGATTCTGCTTTAAAGCTAGGATCAAATAGTGGGCAAGGGGCCACTTTTGGAGCTAATAGTGCTAACTTTCAAGGATCTAATGTAGCGACTACTGGCAACGGAACTGCTGCAAGCTTTGTGGCCACTGTTAAAAAATTGAGAGAAGCACGCGAAGAGCAACTTAAAAAATTAGATAATTTTAATAAAAATGTTGGTGCCGATTCAGAAAGAGGAAAAGCTCTTCTCTCAGCACAAGCTGCAACAGTTACCAAGTTTTCAATTCCGACTTCTGGAAATGTAAAATCAGTTGCTCGATCATTATTCAATACTTCGTCTGGTTCAGAAACTCTTGGAAACAAAGAACAAGAGTCTGGATATAATAGTGGTGGAGTAGGAAATTTATCGAATGTAAAAGTTGATAACTCTGGTTATATGACTGGTGGAGAATATGGTTCATCTGGTTCATCTGGTTCATCAGCAAAATCAACTTCATCTCAAGCAGGTGCAGATGGCGAAGCTGTTTCAGCTGTAAGTGCAGAAGAAACTTCTAGAATACAGGGCGCCATAGATGCTCGTGATA
>JAKLJM010000163.1 GCA_023151145.1 Bacteriovoracaceae bacterium
GATTGCATTTAGTTAAAAACCAACGTGCTAAGGAAGGCAAGGAAGTTTTTACTAATCTAATCAATGACACGACAGTCTCTGATTACATTAAAGAGTTGGCAAAAAGTGAATTAAGTATATTGAATTTGAAAGATAAAACATTTTAACTCATAGGAAGGAGTTACGTATGACAGGAGGTCAGATGAACGGAGCTAAGGAATTAACAAACGAAATGTCGAACGATTTTTTGGCTGAGTTTCCAAAGAATTTATCTCTTCAGTCAAATGTAAGAGCTGATTTATTTGGTTCAGATCCAAAGATTCAAAAATCATTAGCTCAAGCAAGAAACTTGGCCGTGACTAAAGCTGCAGTTCTAATTGCAGGTGAAAATGGAACAGGAAAAAGAACACTTGCAAAATATATTCATGAAAACTCAACAAGATCAAGCCAAGCACTAGAAATCGTAGACTGTTCACTTTCTGCTCAAGAAGTAGAGAACAAAATTCTAGGTCACCGTGATGCTGCATCAGGAAGATTCAACAAAGGTGCACTAGAAGTAGCGAATAAAGGAACAGTGGTTTTTGCAAACATCGATTCATTAGATGAAGATTTCCAAAAAAGATTATTCAAAATTATTAATGAACTAGAAGATTATGATATTGACGTAAGATTAGTTGCTACAACAACAAAGAACTTATCGAAACTTGTTGGTGCTGGTAGATTTCATCGTTCGTTATATATGACTTTTGCTAACAACGTGATCAACACAATCCCATTAAGAGAAAGACTCGAAGATCTTCAGTTTTTTGCTAAACATTTCATGGCGGAAATTTCAGGCTGTGAAATTGAAGAAGTAAACTTAGATCGTCCAGCAATGGATAAAATTATGTCTCATTACTGGTCAAATAATTTAACTGAATTAAAACAAGTTCTAAATAATTCATTTTCAAATTCTCAAAATATTATTGATGAATCATCATTTGACTCAACTGAGAAAAAATCAATTGGTATCTTGAGCGAAGATGATGAAGATGGAATTAGATTAATGTCATTAAAAGATGCTGAAAAAATGCTCATCAAAAAAGCATTAATTCATACTTCTGAAAACAGAACACAAGCAGCTAAGATTCTTGGTGTTTCTATTAGAACATTGAGAAATAAAATCAATGAATATAGAAATGACGGAACAGTGTATTTTGTAAATTTAAGATAAGAAATTAACTGGAGTCTCTGATGAGAGTTGAAGATAAAACATTTAAAGCGCTAGAAGCATCACTGAAATTTAGACAGCTTCGCCAAGAATTGATCTCTTCAAATATCGCAAATGCAGAGACTCCTGGTTATAAAGCGAAAAAAGTTGAATTTGAAGAAGCACTTGCCCGTGCTCTTGATACCGACGAACAAATGAATATGAAAGTGGAAGACGGTCGGCACTACAATGTCGGAAATGGTGGGTTTAATAACTTACAACCAGAAATTTTTGAAGATCCTAATGGGATTGTTTCAATGAATGGAAATACAGTAGACCGTGATAAAGAAATGGCCGAAATGGCAGAAAATAAAATTATGTATGATGCTTCAGTACAATTAATTAATAAAAAATTAGCTCTATTAAAGTATGCAATTGGTTCTGAAAGATAATGAGAGACTGGTAAGTCGTGAGACTTAAAAAGAGGGTAAAATGGATTTACTAACAAGTTTAAAAATAAGTTCTTCTGGATTAACTGCAAATAAAAAAAGAATGCAGGCGATCTCTTCAAATATTGCGAATGCTCAGGTAACAAGAACAGCTGAAGGCGGTCCTTACAAGCCAAAAGAAGTAGTTTTTGGATCAGAGCCGGCAAGAGAATCTTTTGCGGAAATTCTGGAAGGTGAGTTGGGTGAAAAAGCTCAAGCCGTTCACGCTGTTGAAGTAGCACCTTCAAATAAACCACCAGTTTTAAAATATGAACCAAATCATCCGGATGCAAACGCCGAAGGATATGTAGCCTATCCAAATATTAATGTGATGGAAGAAATGGCCAATATGATTGAAGCTTCGAGAGCTTATGAAGCCAATATCAATGCAATGAATACGGCCAAAAGTATGGCAATGAAAGATTTAGAAATCGGACGTGGTAATTAATAGGAAATAAGGAATAAGTTATGGCAATTGAAAATGTTGGAAATATGAACAAAATGCTTAATTCATTCAATGCAAATGAATGGACTAAAAGTGCTTCAATTGACAAAGCTACGACTCAGCCACTTAACAGTGAATTGAGCGTAGGGAATCTTGGAGATGCGTCTGCTGCTAACAATAAAACATTTAGTCAGATGCTTTCGGATTCAATGGTAGAAGTGAATGGGTTACAAGATGAAGCAAACAAAGCTATGCAGAAATTAGTTTCAGGACAATCTAAAAATATCCATGAAACAATGTTGGCAGTTGAAAAAGCAGATATTGCATTTAGAACAATGAACCAAGTTCGTTTAAAAGTAATAGAAGCTTATAAAGAAATTATGCGTATGCAAATGTAGTTTGGTTTAGGAAGTTAATTTTAGGGCGATGGTCGATAGGATGTTGATCAACGTATTGTCAGGAGGACCCCTTGCAAGACATTTTTGAAAAAATCTATCGTAACTTGAAAGAATTTTTTCTTGGTCTTGATGTACCAAAGAGAATAGCTTTCATTTTTATGTCAGCGGTAATCGTGGCGACAATGATTGGTATTGTTGTTTGGGCATCTAAAACTAGATACGATGTTCTCTATACCGATTTAAATAAAGATGATGGAAGAAAGATTGCAATTCTTTTAGAAGAAAAGAAAATTCCTTATCAGTTTTCAGATGACGGTAAAACGATATCTATTCCTGAAGATATGGTAGGAGTATGGCGATTAGAAATTGCAAAACTTGGAACAAGTTTTTCTGGAACAGTAGGGTATGAAGTTTTTGATAAACAATCATTCGGTACTACCAGCTTTGTTCAAAAAGTAAATAAACAACGAGCCTTAGAAGGCGAGTTAGTTAAAACGATTATGTACATCCAAGGTGTAAAAAGAGCCAGAGTCCATATTTCGATTCCTGAATCTTCACCGTTTGTTGCTGAGAAAAAAGCTCCATCGGCATCAGTTGTCCTTGAACTTAATCCAGGAGTTGCCTTAACACTTGCCGAAATTAAAGGTGTTCAATCACTAGTGTCATCTTCAGTTGAAGAAATGCGCTCTGAAAGTGTTGTGGTTTTAGATGACCGCGGTAAAAAGCTTTCTGAAAATATTGGCGATGGTATGACCGCCGCTACTGCTAATAGAATGGCATTAGAAGCTCAGTATAATCAAAAATATGAAAATCAAATTCAAGAGATTTTATCTAAGGTTGTTGGCGACGGAAAAATCGTTGCTAAGGTTACTGTCGAATTAGATTATTCAGAAGCTGTATCGACCGAAACGAGTTATGATTCAGAAAACGCAGTCGTTGTTTCAGAAGTTAAAAACTCACAAAAGTTAGTAGGCTCACGTCCATCTCCTCAAGGAATGGTGGGGGCTCGTTCGAATCTTCCTGGTGAAGAACCACAACCAGGGGCAGCTGAAACACGTAACAATGTTGATAAAGAATTAGCGACAAGAAATTATAATGTACCGACAAAAGTGACTCAGTCAAAAAAACCAGCGGCATCGATTAAAGCAGTTTCAGCAGCGGTTATGATTGATGGAAAAAGAATACCAGTTCTTGGTGAAGATGGTACTCCGCAGTTGGATAAAAACGGAAATCCAATCATGAAGTATGAGAAATGGAGTGAGGCTGATCTGCAAAACTTCGCTCAAATTGTTTCTAGTACAATCGGTTTAGCTGATAAACGTGGTGACAAATTAGTTATTAAAAATATGGAATTTGCTAAAGAAGATATGTCTGTAGCAGATGCCATGCTTCGCGAACAAGCAAATCGTGAATTAATTAGAAATATTGTTAAGTACCTAGCGGTAGGATTAACCATCAGCTTATTCTTCTTCTTAGTAGTTAGACCATTTATTCAATGGATTACTGATAACACAATTGAAACGGTTGAAGACTTCTTACCAAAAACACTTGAGGAGCTTGAAAAAGTACAAGCGAATCAAAGATTACCTGGTCTTGAAGATGCTCTTCCACAAATTGAAGAAAAGCTTAACCCTGAAAAGATTGAAGGGAACATGCTTAGAGAAAAAATTATTGCTCTGGTTGAAAATAATCCAGGCAAAGCAGCTCAGATTATCCATGAGATGATCCATGCTAACGAATCAGATAAACAGATCGCATAATTTAAGGTAGGGAGCCATTATGCCAGCAGAACAACAAGTCTTAGATCCAGATACAGAGTACGCTCTCTTAAATGGTCAAGACAAAGCATCTATTCTTTTAAGCTCATTGGGTATGAACATTACTCAGTTGATCTTTACTAACATGAAAGACAACGATGTTAAAAGAATGATCAATGCAATGGCTAACGTAAAACGTGCGCCAATCTGGATGGTAAAAAGAGTTCTGGAAGATTTTTATAAACAATTAAATGAAGAAAATGATTTATTATTCGCAGAAAACCGTGGACGTGACTTCATCATTAATACTTTGGGTGAAGAAAGAGCGAAACAACTTCTTGGTCAGATCGTTGAAGTTGGTCAGTCGAATACACTTGAATCTCTTGAATTAGTAGATACAAGAACGTTGTCAAACTTCTTAATTAACGAGCATCCGCAAACCATTGCACTTATTGTTGCTCACTTAGCTCCAGATAGAAAAGTGGATGTCTTAAGAAGATTACCAGAAGGTCTACAAGCGGAAGTTGTTCTTCGTGTGGCCAATCTGGATTATGTTTCTCCTGAACTTATTTCTCAACTTGATGATGTTCTTAAAACAGAACTTAGTACTCTTGGTTCCATTGATACTAATCAGCTTGGTGGTGTTGAGCCTATTGCTGACATGCTTAACCTTATGGATAAAAACACTGAGAAAAACATCATGTCTCGTGTTGAAGAAAAAGATCCAGAGCTTGCTGAAGAAATCAGAAAACTTATGTTCGTCTTTGAAGATCTTATGTACGTTGATGATAAAGGTATTCAGAATTTACTTCGCGAAGTGGACAATGGAAAACTTGTTATTGCCATGAAAACTGCTCCTGAAGAAATCAAACAAAAAATCTTCAAGAACATGTCTAATCGTGCAGCTACATTGTTACGTGAAGACCTTGAGGCACTTGGACCAACAAAACTTTCAGATGTTGAAAAAGCACAAGCTGAAATTGTTCAAAAATGTAAAGAACTTGAAGCACAAGGTAAAGCGTTTATCGCTCGCGGTGATTCAGGTGATTCGTTGGTATAATTTAGAGAAAGGGTGGATTGAATGTCGTCATTTAGTAAAAACAATTTCGAAGTTCAAGAGTACTCATTCCAATCGTTTCAACAAGCGCCGGAAAATGCTCATGAAGTTCGAGATTTTGAATTTAAGCCCCTTGTTACTGGTCAACAATTAGTACGTGATCCAGAGTTTCAAAAGGTAATTAAAATTGAGAGAACTCATGCAAAAGAATCTCAATTTAAAGTAAATCCAATTGTAGAAAAACACCGTGGTTTCAAAGATCAAGAAGACCATGAATATGAAATGCGTGTACGTGATGAAGTTGAAAAACGTGTACAAAAAATTCAAGAAGAAGCTTTTAGGGCAGGATTTGAACAAGGTGTAGAAGAAGGGCGTGAAGAAGTTTATAATCAAACTCGTCATGAGGTTGAAGAAAAACTACAAGACTTTACCGCCATGATTTCAGATGTAC
>JAKLJM010000164.1 GCA_023151145.1 Bacteriovoracaceae bacterium
AATGAGAAGAAAGCGAGGATCGCTAGAGGGATCGTCATCACCGCACTGTTTTCATGAACCTCATGTGCGTGGTGATCATCGTGTCCATGGTTATCATGCTGGTCGTGGTGGTTGTCATGCTTTGCTGGTTCAACTAAAAACACTAAACATAACCATCTAGTCATATAAAATGCTGTTAAAAGAGCTGTGATCAAAGCGATGATGTATAAGAACACACCATTTCCTGGTCTATTTAATGTTTGCCAAAGAATTTCATCTTTTGAGAAAAATCCTGAAAATCCAGGAATTCCACAAATGGCTAAATAACCAAATACTACTGTCCAAAAAGTTAATGGCATTTTCTTTTTTAAGCCACCCATTTTAAAGATGTCTTGTTCGTGGTGAGTCGCATAGATGACAGAGGCTGCACCTAAGAACAACAATGCTTTAAAGAAAGCGTGTGTAAATACGTGAAACATACCAGTTGAAAAAGCGCCAACACCAACAGCTAAAATCATGTATCCGAGTTGAGATACAGTTGAGTAGGCTAGAATTTTTTTGATGTCTCTTTGAGTAATGGCAATTAGTGCAGCAAGAAGAGCCGTCAATGCTCCAACCCATGCAATCACATCCATCACGACATCTAAATGAACAATAACGTTTGAAACTCTACATAGTAAAAAGATACCTGCTGTAACCATGGTCGCAGCATGCATTAATGCTGATACTGGAGTTGGCCCCATCATGGCGTCTGGTAACCAAACGAATAATGGAATTTGCGCAGACTTACCTGCAGCTCCTAAAACTAATAATAATCCTGAAGCTACTAATAATTCTTTATTTTGAAGAATTAGGTCCATGTTCGGAGTTTGAAGATCTTTAAATGAGATTGTGTTAAAAGCGATAGCAAAACCAATCATCCCTAAAACAACACCAAAATCACCAACTCGGTTGGCAAGAAAGGCTTTTTTGGCAGCTGTCCCATTTTTTGTATGTTCATACCAAAAACCAATTAATAAATATGAACTTAAACCAACACCTTCCCATCCCATGAAGAGAACTAAAAAGTTTTCTCCGTGAACAAGAAGTAACATTGAAGTTGCAAAGAGAGCAAAGAAAGCAAAAAACTTTCCTACATTTTCTTCGTGGTCCATATACTTAATTGAAAAGAAAGCAATAGCTGAACCAATACCCGTTACCATTAAACTTAAAATGATTGAAAGCTCATCGACCATAAAGGCAAAATTAAACTTTAATGTTTTATAGCTTAACCATTCCCATAAATGTGTAACGACTGGCCCATTTACCTTCACATGCATATAAAGCATGATCACACAGACAAAAGAGGCAAGAAGACCTAAAAATGTAATCATACCCGCTTGGACATGAGTTAACTTTTTCGGAATTAAAGCACTGTTGATGACAAATGCTAGTAATGGAAAAAATGGTACAAGAGCTAAATAGTTTTCGATCATAATATTACTCTGAAATGATTTTTAGTTCGTCGGTGTAAACTGTATTTTTTTTGCGGTAAAGAGAAATAATCATACTTAAGCCAATAGCAACTTCGCAGGCAGAGATGATCATTATAAAGAATACTTGTAACTGAGCATCTAGGAAGCCAGTAGCTCTTGAAAAAAGAACGAACAGTAAAGCCACTCCACCCAACATAAGCTCTAAGCAAAGAAGGATTGAGATAAGATCTTTTTTATAAATCGTTCCAAGTAAACCTAAGCAAAATAGGAATGCTGATAAATAATAATAAATACTCATTATTCTTTTCCTGGATGTTGTTTGTTATTGTTAGCAATAACAACTACGGCAACCACCGCGGCCAACAACAATACTGTCGCTAACTCAAATGGAATGTAGTACTGAGTGAATAGACGATCAAAAAGAGCTTTCATTGAAGAGTCTGAAAGGTTAACAACTGTGATCGTATCAATGTTGTTATTAATAATAAGTGCCAATACGCCTAGAGATACTAAGCTTGTTAGCACTGTAATAATTAACTTAATTTTACTTCTTTCTGTGTTGTTGGGATATTTCTCAAGATCGATTAACATCATCACAAACACAAATAGAATCGCCACCGCACCAGCGTTTACTAAAACCTGAATGGCAGATAAAAACACTGATCCAAGTTGATAATAAATTCCCCCAATACAAACTAAAGTCATTAACAAAGCAAAAGCAGAAATAACTGTCTTTTTTGAAAATACAGTTAAAAGTGCAAAGGCTACGGTAAGAACTGTTAACAATACATCTACAAACATCATATTAATGATTCCTGAAATGAACGACTAAAACTGTGATTATTAAATTAAATATACCTAGTGGTAATAATCTTTCCCATCCGAGCATCATAAGTTGGTCATATCTAAAACGTGGAAGTGTCCAACGAACCCAAACAAAGAACCATACCATAAGTGAGATTTTAATGATGAATGATAACACCTGCATGATTGTTAACATCAAAGCAGAATCACCAACCAACAACTCCATTCCAGGAAGTAAGCTATATCCACCAAAAAAGAGAATGATAAATAAGCCCGACAAAACTAACATGTGTACGTATTCGGCCATAAAGAAAATAGCAAATTTAATTGAAGAATATTCAATGTGATATCCCGCTACTAACTCTGATTCACCTTCAGCTAAGTCAAATGGCAATCTGTTTGATTCAGCAAAAATACCCACTAAGAATAATACCGCTGCCACTGGCTGAACAAAAAATCCCCACTTCGGCAAGAAGCCAAACCAATAACCGGTCTGTTCTGCAACAATCGAGTGAATGTCGTTAGATCCATACAAAAAAATCATCGCAACAATAGCTGTCGTTAATGAAAGTTCGTATGAAACCATCTGAGCACAAGCGCGAAGAGCACCGAGCATTGAAAATTTATTATTTGAAGCCCATCCTGCAACTAAAATTCCATAAGAACCAAGTGCTGAAACTGCAAAGGCAAAAAAGATACCTAAGTCTGTGTGGAAAACTTCTGGAAAAATTGTTTTCCCATTGAAATCAAATGGAGCTGCTACTGGAATTACTGCTAGTGGCATTACGGCCACAACCAAAGCAATAAGAGGTGCAATGGTATAAAAAAATGGTCTAACATGAGAAGGTTCTACTTCTTCTTTAAATAAGAATTTAAAAACGTCTGCAAGTGGTTGCATTAAACCAAAAGGACCAACTCGGTTTGGTCCTAGACGCTTTTGCATAAATCCAGCCCCTCTTCTTTCAACGACGAGGATTATAGGAATTGAGCCAAGCGGTAGTCCGACAATAATGGCTGCCTTAATGAGTGTTTCTAGAATTAGTTCCAACATGAATTACTCTTCCCACTTTAATGAGTTTGAATTGATAACAAAAATGTATCCAACTAGAAGAATGGCCATAAAGAAAAGAAAGCCATAGATCATGAATGTTTGATCTTGAGCATTTTGGTAACCAAGGGCCCAAGGTAAAAGGAAAACCAAATCAACGTCGAATAATAAAAAGAGAATCGCCGTTAAATAGTATTTTACGTCATACTGTCTTGTTGCAGATCCAGATGGATTTACACCTGACTCGTAAATATCCATTTTTCTAACTAAAGTACGTTTAAAACCTAACACTTTGGAAATCGTCATCAAGACGATTCCAATTGCGTTAGCGAGTAAAAAGAAAATTATTAAAGGTAAAACGTCCATCTCTCACCACTTATTTGATAAAAATATTTGCACCTTGAGCGAGCATCATTACTCTTTCCCAAAAAATTCCTAAGAAAATCACAGGAACCGTCATTGCAGTAATGATCATTTGATTCAAGAAACCAAAATGAGAAATTGTTTCATCTGACTCTTGTTTCTTTAAAATCATAAGGCGAACGATTTTTAAATAGTAGTAAGCCGATACGATTGAGTTAAATCCAAGAATGATTGCCAATGCAAAATGTTTCTTTGAAATTAAGGCATACAGAATATTAAATTTTGCTACAAACCCTGAAAATGGAGGAATTCCTGTTAATGAGAACATTACGATTGTCATCATAATGGCCATCATTGGATATCTGTAGATTAAACCAGTAAATCTTTCGAAATGATCATTGTTGTATTTATCTTGAACGATACCAAGAATATAAAATGCAGCAACAGTCATAAAGAGGTAAGTGATTCCGTAAAATACGATTGATCTAACACCAATTTCAGAAAGAACAACAAGACCAGCCATCATTACACCGGCGTGTGAGATAGATGAGTAAGCAAGCATTCTTTTCACTGATTTTTGATTAATCGCTGATACGTTTCCAACAGTCATTGTTAATGCTGAAATAATTGAAAGTAATCCGATCCATCCAATTTGCATTGGACCTGTGTGTCCGAAAAACATCATTGTTACTCTAACTAAAACAGCTATACCTGCGATCTTTGGAACAATTGAAAAGAAGGCCGTAACCGGTAGAGGAGAACCTTCATAAACATCTGGTGACCACATATGGAATGGTACGCAGGCAATTTTGTAACCAATACCAACAAAGAAAAGAAGAAATGATGGCATGATAACAGCAATTTTCCACGCTTCTAGTGTTGGTAAAACAGTAATCATTTCTGAGAATTGAATTGTTCCAACGATACCAAAAATATGGCTCATACCAAAGAGCATGATCCCGGCAGAGATACCGCCGTAAAGAACATATTTTAATCCTGCTTCACTTGAACGATCATTGTTTTTACTTAACGAAGCTAAAACATATGAAAGAATCGAAAGTGTTTCAATTCCAATATAAAGCATCAGCATATTGTTGGCCGACGCTAGGATCATACCACCAATCAAGACACCTACTGAAATAATGACATATTCAGACTTCAACGAATCATAGATATCGCGATTAATTTTTGATAAATAAACCGCGCCAAATGTCCCAAGAACCATGATCATTTTCATTAATGTTGAAAATGGATCAATCGTCATAGAGTTCGTGAAAATCGTTAACGGCAGGGCTTTAAGATTTACTAGTAAAGCTATAAAAGTTGCCGCTAATCCAATGTAAGTGGTGATGTAAAAATAAGGTCTATTCTTTTCGCTTTCTTTATAAGTAGCTTCCAGAATAATTAACCCTACCATCAATACTACAAGGAGCATCTCTGGGATATAATGACCAATATTTGCTAAATAGGTTAAATGCATTTTTTATCCTAATTTTTTACTTAAAATGTCGCCAATAATGAAACGAGTTGTCCCACTGATGCTTTCATCATGTTTAATAATGGAGACGGGTAAATACCAAAGAAAATAACGGCAATCACAAGTGGAGTCATATAAAGAATCTCTACTTTTGTTACGTCATTGTATTCTTTGATTGCTGGGTTAACTTCTCCAAAGAACATTCTTTTGAACATCCATAGAAGGTAAGCCGCACCAATTAATAAACCAATTAATGCTAATACAGTAATTGTTGTAAACTGTTGGTAGATACCTAAGAAGATTAGAGCTTCAGAGATAAATCCCGCTAATCCTGGTAATCCCATCGCTGCAAACATACCGATAATAAAAATGATCGAGTAGATTGGCATTTGAGTATAGAGACCGCCGTATCCTTTTGATCCATCTGGACGAACAATCCATCTGTGGTGTGATCTTTCGTATAGAATACCGATCAAAAAGAACATCATCGCAGCAGAAGTTCCGTGGTTAAACATCTGAAGAACAGCTCCGTTCATACCTTGAACAGTCATTGCCGCGAAACCGACCATAACAAATCCCATGTGCGAAATAGAAGAGTAGGCGATTAGTTTCTTAACA
>JAKLJM010000165.1 GCA_023151145.1 Bacteriovoracaceae bacterium
AAAAATTAATTAAATTCATTACTGATATCGGAGAAAGTGTCGGGACAGAAAACTTGGCGATTTATGACACTTATCCTGCGGCCATAAAAAAATTGCCCCTGGTAGTTTATTTATGTACAAGATCAAGGCTCGCTTTGGTCGCTTCATTCGCCATGCTTATAACGTCAAGAACATCAATGATGTTGGAACGTTTGATGTTATCTACTCAACTCAAGCTAATAAAGAAAAAAAACTTCCACTTATCAGAAGAAAAGAAAGAGAATTTGAAAATCTTCCCTCTAGCCCATGGGGTTTTAGAAAATTCAGATGGCCGGAACACTTAGGTGCTAACATTAGTTCAATTCCTGCAGAACTTGGCGCATCGATGGAACAGTATCAATTAGCAGAACAACTTGGTGAGAAAGAGTTTTTTAAATACGTGAGAAAAGCAGTAGCGACAACAAGTGAGAACAATGCAGAAAGACTTGTTCGCTCTCTAAAAGCTGCCTGCCAAGAATCTATCGCAAGAATCGATTATGTAGATCAAGCCCTAAGCCATTTAAAACAAACTGGTAATGCTTGTATGGATTATGCGGACTTTGATGCCTATTCAACTCCAGCGAGGGATAAAGCTCTAGCAGATATGTATGAAAAAGTTCAATCTAGCTATAAAGACGCGAAAAATTCAGGAGAACTAAACCTTGTTCCATCAAATCTATTAAGTTTAGTTGAAGAAGTTTTAGATGTTGGCTTTTTCAGTTCAGAGGGTGACTCTCCTGAACTATTACAGTATTGTACTATTGAATATAAACCAGGAACAAAAATCTCAATGCGCTCTTTATACAAAAGAATTAAGCGCGATGATCTTTCTAGCCACCCAAATGATACAGTAGAAGTTCGCTGGGGAGAAAAAGGCAAGAAAACGAACTGTAAGAGATGGTACTAATTTAAAAAGAGTAATTAACAATGAGTGGTCAAAGTAAAAAATATCTAAAAGTCTTTCTTAGTTTTTTAGTTTTATTTGTCATTGCTTTGACCTTTATTGTTTTTATCATCCCTAAAAAATTCTATCCTGAAGTCATTGTTAAAAATTTTCTTCCAGGCAATCACATTGCTGAAACCACCGAAAAAAGAAGAGAACAACTTTTTCTCGATTCTACCGATAAAAACCCTGAAGAATGTGATCTTTTATTTCGTGATGTTCAAAATGAAAGCCAAGTAAAAAATAATACCAATTATCAAGTACGTTTTGAAAACCTGCATTTTAAAAAAGATGGAGAAACTTTTAGAACTCGCGAATTTTTAGACAGTACACCTGAAGGCGACATTAAAGCGTACATGGTTTTTTCTGAAGATCTTGAAGAACAAACGACGATCCTGGAAAAAAAGGAAAGAGAACCGGGACTAAAGTTTTTAGAATTTAAAAAATATATTACCGAAAACCCCAATGAGGTTATTCATACTGAACGTGGCTATGAATCGGCAATTGACGATCATTACCTCATTTTTGTGAATCAAAAACTCTCAGGTTTCCAAGGTAAATTTCGCGAAAGTTTTATCGAGTGCCATTTTCTTAACAACTAGGAACTCGTTCTGATTTTTCAATAACTAACTGTGAAAAGGCATCACAGCCATCCCCCATCGGCGGCTCTGATTGTGGTTTACAACTTGTATCAGATGCCGGACAAAATAGTCTCAAATGATAATGTGTTTTATGTAGATCTTCTATGCGAAGCCTTCTGAGCATGTTCTGAATGCGTGCTTGTCCTTTTATTCCCTTTGATTCAACATAATGACAAACTTCTCTTTTCACCACGGCATCGACAAAAATTCGCGAGGTTGGAATATCGTTGGCCAAAAACTCAAACAACTGAACATTTCGTGGGAGATCAAAATTAGGTGATAATTTATTACCACTCACAAATTCTTCTTCCCAATAAGTGGCGCTTGGTGATTGCAAACGACGATTCACTGTTAAATACACAAAATCTGCTTCAATGCCATTTTGATGACTAGCATGTCCTGTAGCTTTACCACCCTTTAAGTTTGATAAATCTCCAATTTGAATTTTTTCTCCAACTGTATCTAGACCCTGAACGACTTGATCAATTAGTTTCACCACTTCAAAAAAATCATCGGTAGAATATAAACGGTTGCGTGCTTTAAAAAGTTTATGAATAAATGGAGCTTCTCTTTCATAAGACAATCCATCCTTCAAGCTTCCACTAGAATAATACCCAACAGCTTCACCCGCGATGCTATTGTTTACCAAAATAAGAGCGATCATACTTAGGAGAGATAATTTTACTTTTTTCATTCAGCACCCACAAAATGATTTATTCATGTGAGTTCTATTTTAAACGTGTTGTACAATTTTCTCGTGGATGGCAAAAAGCGCCCACCTTACAAAATTAAGGGAGAAAAATAGTAAGAAAATTTAGCCATAGAAAATAGCATCTTTTGTGAATGGGAAATTCGGAATCGAGCAGATTGCCTTTAATAATATTACATTTGGCATGTACTAATCTTAAGTTCTCTAAATCATGAGTTCCACCTCTAGATAATGGAACTATATGATCGACTGTTAAATCATTTTTCTTGATTTTGTGACCACACAATCCACATACCCAACGGGAATGAATTTTCACATGATCTCTATTTTTAGCGTATATGGAATGCTCTCTCATAATAACGATTATGCCAGTAAAAGAGATTTTTTTGACAATCTTTTTTCTTTCAATTAAAACTTTAAACGTTAGGGAGTAGTCGCTCTAAGTAAAAACTTAGAGAAATGAATCGACATAATGGGGTGTTCCCCGGTTCATTTATGATTCGTGTATCAAACGTATCTTGACGAGACTGACAACGAGTGAAGTATAAACCTTCGCTGAGTTGTTATGTCTCTTAAATCAATGCCAAATTGAAAATAAGAAACCAAAGCTCAGTGAGTAATTCGGAGTATTCATGGATATTATTTTTCAGTCATTCCTTTTTATTACCGCAACTGAAATGGGAGACAAAACCCAATTACTGGCCTTCATGCTTGCCACTCGTTTTAAAAAACCATGGCCAATTTTTTGGGGAATCTTAGTCGCCACCATCCTCAATCATTTTCTGGCAGCTTATGCTGGAAAGTATGTCACAAACTTTATACCTGAACCCTATCTCACTTGGTTGTTAAGTGCTATTTTTATTGGATTTGGGCTTTGGATCCTCATTCCCGACAGTGATGAGGGGCTATCGGCAAAAAGCCATTTTGGGCCATTTGTTACAACTGTCATCGCTTTTTTTCTTGCAGAAATGGGCGATAAAACTCAACTATCAACAGTGGCCTTAGCAGCGGAATATAAAGACGTCATCAAAGTAACCATTGGTACAACTCTTGGAATGATGGTCAGTGATGGTTTAGCTGTATTTTTAGGACCAAAACTTACGAAAAAATTACCGATGAAATACATCCACTATTTCGCCTCGGCACTTTTTATCATTTTTGGTTTAGTTATTCTCTTTAGATAATCAGCATCAATATTTGGCCCTAATAGGTCGAAACGCTCATAGCAATTTCAAGTCAATGAAAACAATCATGATTAAGGATAACTATGAAAATTTCGGCCTCTTTAAAAATCATTCCCTATTGTCTGCTTATTTATTTTCAAAATAGTTTTGCCGAACAATTTCAACATCAAGACCAAAAGCAACAAATGGGTAATCCCATCGATTTTAGTTTCATCCAACAAAATGCAGGTGAAGGCTATGTCGAATATCAACCCAACCAAGTTACTGTTAAATTAAAAAATCAGAACAAAGAATTAAGCTGTACTGCTGACAAAAAGAATAATTTCTATCATTGCCAAAATGGAGACACGAAGTTTTTTGTTAAAAATACTAGCTTTGGCATAAATGCTTTTTCATTTGATCAAAAAAAGAAACAAGTTGTTCCTGTCATCGTTGAAGAAATGTATACCGACCAAAGAGTCATTTATCATCAGATGAAAGTGATGGGAGGGCTTGGACTTAGTGGCACTGGAATGGGGGGACAAGATTTAACATCTAGCGCCCTTCAAGCAAATCAAGAATTGGTTTTTTTTGATAGCGTTGTGGAGCCCATTCTCTCGGAAGGATTCAAAAACAGAAATCCAGACATTGTTGTCAATGATGAACTAGAAGCGACACTGAAAAAATTACGAGAACAAGTGAAAGAAAAAAAACTTGCGCTAAAAAATGCGATGAACACTAACGACTTTGAGCTAGAATTAGAAAGTGGTGAGAAGTTATCGTGTCAGCGTAATTATCAATCAAAAGAACTTAATGGAGATTGGAAGATTTTTGCTGATCAAGTAGAACAACAAACTGGAAACAAAATTCAATGTGGCTTTTTAGAATGTGCACCAATAAAAAAAGATGGTAAGACCTATCGCCCATTTGCCATGATTGACACTTTTCCAAACTCAGGACTTCGCGGAGATATCAACCTCATCACTCCTGACAATCAACTGGGACCAACGGTAAAAGTCAAAAAAGTTATTTCTAAAAAAAATAACATTACTCTCATAGACAATTCTCAAATGTTACTAGCATTAAAAAATGCACCAAAAAACTATATTTCAGACATGCAAGATCAAATGCTAGAAACACTGCCAAAAAGTTTACATAGTAAAAAAGATCAAATCTTTAAATTAAAAGACCCCAACTATGAAATGTACATGCGCTTAAACGAAGAAGTTTGCGCTGAACCTCGACCAATGTTTAGTTCTTTTCAAGAAGCGAAAAAAGCTTTTTTAAATGATTTGGCCAATGCAGATGTAGCACAATTTGTCAGTGTTTTAGAGAATGGTGCACTGGCCGGAAGTTTTGTCGGAAAGGAATATGCCACCAAAAAAGGTTGCATTTATGAAGGTGTGTTCGTTGATCTAGAGTCAGTACAACATTTGGAAAAAATTAAAAAGAATATTCATCCCGATAAAGTTGTTCAAACAATTTCTAAAGAACGTGCTACTGAACTTTTCAAAAAAGCAAGTAATATGAAAGACATCGCATGGAACTATAAACTAGATGGCTGCTATGCTCGCGCGCATTTGATGGCACGAAGATTTGAAGAAGAAGGTGTAAGGGTTGATAAAGTATGGATAAAGGGAGATTTATCAGTAAAAGACAACAATCCACCTATTAATTGGAATTTTCATGTGGCTCCCATTGTTTATGTCGAAGAAAATGGCATCATTCAAAAAATGGTTATCGATCCTTCATTATTTGATCGACCAGTAACGGTTGCAGAGTGGGACAAAAAAATGAGTAAAAATACCATCAAGGGTTCAGTAGAAACAGCTTTTCCTTTTCCAGAAAATTCTGCTTTTTTTGAACGATCAACTCTTTCATTTTCTAGCTCAGATCCCTATTTACCATTAGATAATATTCAAATGAATGAAAAAGACAAAATGAAAAAAGCCAATGCGACGATGTTTCAGTACAAACAACTGGAGTCAAACTAATGAAAATTTTATTTCTACTAACTCTTAACCTCGTCCTTAATTCATATGCTAATACCAAAACACTTTCGTTTGATGACTATGTTCTTTCTATGTACCTAAAGCCCGACCAAAGCTATCAACTAGTTTTACAAGAACATGCTGCTCAATATATTGCCAAAAACGAACACGTAGGTTGTTTACAAGAAGGAATGAAACTAAAAAAGCAAGTAAAACTCACCGTGGATCCCTATTCATTAAATATCTTGTCTTGCGTATTGCCGAAAAAATAACTTTTTTCTAAGATGGTGGA
>JAKLJM010000166.1 GCA_023151145.1 Bacteriovoracaceae bacterium
GAGAAAAGAAGACAGACTAAAGAAGTTTAGTAATTTCATTTTCACTATAAACATTGAGAATATTTTAAGCTCGTAGAGGTTGAATCTCACGAGCTTCTCGATGAAAATAGAGTGATGAAACAAAAATTAAATTATTGGCTTGATACCATCGCTCCTTCCTTAGTCTTTATTGCGGCATTTTTCATATGCTTCTTTATTTACTTCAATTGGCAAATTGGAATTTATGCCATTGTTGCTCTGCTTTTTGTCTTACTTCTTTATTACGTCTTTATCAAAGAATCAGAATCAGTTCATGTCGTTAAAATAGATGAATCACTTCATCGTGAATTTGAATCTCATCGTGCGCTTTTTGATTTAAGCCAAGAAGCACTCATTTTTATTCACGATACTGAATTGATAGATGGTAACGGGATATTTGAAGAACTAACTGGAAAACCGGTTTATACGTTACGTGGGAAAGAATGGTTAAAACAAGTCCATGAAGAAGACTTGTCGCAGTTTTTAGATTGGTTAAAAGCTGCAGACTTTGCGCGAGCTCAAAATTTTCTCCATCGAATTTATAATCACTCAACTGGTGAGTTGTTGTGGTTGCAAGCAAGGAAAAGAGATGTTCCTTCTTTAGCACGCGATAAAGTAAAAGTTATAAGTTTTAAAGATGTTTCTGATCATAAAGTTTATCAAGAAAAAGCCTTAGAGAGTCAAATTCAAGTTTATACATTGATCGACTTTGCACCTATTGGGATTATTATTTTCGACGAGCATGGAAAAGTTGATTATGTAAATAAATTTGCTCAAGAGCTTATTGGATATTCGCGCTTAGAAATGGTTCAGGCTGGTCTAGGAGTTATCGTACATGCTGATGAACGTGCTGATGCTCTTAGAGAATGGGATGAATTTTTTAAGAAAAAAGAAGATGCCTTTTTTAAAAAAATAAAAGTACTTACTAAATCGGATGAATCACTTGATATCATCATGAATTGTGTTGCCGTAAAAAATCTAGAGGGGAATATAAATAGTTATTTTTTGACCTTAGCAGATTTAACAGAGACACAGAAGCTCGTTTCAAAAAATCAATTCTATGTTGGAATCCTCGATAATACAGATGCTATTGCCATCGTAGACACTGAAGGAAGTATCCTAGAAGCCAATAAACTGTTTCTTCAATCATTGGGTATTGAAAAAAACACACTTGGTCAGATTTCGTATTTTTCATTGTTTGCTAAATTTAGCGAATATCCTGAAAACCTCATTTCGATCGCAGAAAATCAAGTCTATCGAGATGAAGTCCAAAAAGATATTTTAGGTCATGTCCGTTGGTTTGAAAGAACTTTTATTCCTTACTATGTAAATAAAAGATTAGAACATTTTTACATTCTTCATAAAGATATTACTCAAAGAGTTGAACAAGAAAAAACCATTACAGATAATAATAGCTTGTTGAGTATTATATCTTCGGCTCAAAATGATTTCATCTCTCGTTCAAATGTTGAAAGTTTTAATAATATATTAGAAAAAATTGCTTTTTTTAAAAAATGTTCTGATTTAGCGATTTTCGAAATTGATGAAAATAGTAAAAAATCTCTCCCCATTGCTAATTTTGGTAAAACGCAATCATTGGCGCAGCAGTCAATCGAACAAGTCTTGTTGAAAGATTTTTTTGAAGGAAAAAGTAACCTTATTACCAATTTAAAATCCGGATCTCCTGTAATTGTTAATGCTGAACAGCGGGAAACACTGCTCGATATAAGTTTAGATGATTTAAACAGCTTACAAAATTTCTTGGCCATTCCGATTATGCGCCATCAGAAAGTCGTAGGATTATTTATTCTTATGAACTGTGTAAAAGATTTTGAGAAAAAAGATATCGAGATATTACTTCCGATCACTTCTTCTTTATCAACGATGATCTTTGCCACAAAAGAAATGAATATTAGAAACGATGTAGAGGAAAAAAACTTAGTCCTTCAGAAAAAAATTGCCAATCAATTAAAGCAATTAGACGAAATTTTAACATCGAGTCCAGATACCTATATTCTGTTTGATGCCAAAGGAAAAATTGAATTCTTCTCAAATAAAAACATGGATTTTTTAAAACTTCCGGATGTGTTCTCTTTAGGAGCGTCAATTTATAATTTTGAAAAGAAACACTACGAATATGCCGATATTTTCATTGAACTTTTTGAAAAAGCTATTAATGGTGAAAATTCCTCAAGAGTCTTAAATGTAAAAGGAGAAGATGTTAAGAGTTATTTGTTTAATTTTATTAATGTTCAAAATAATAAAGATGAGATTGTCTCTGTTGTCTGTGTAGTGAAAGATATTACTGAGCAAAAAAATTATGAAAGGGAATTGTCGATTGCACGAGACGCCGCTATTCGTGCCAGTGAAAGTAAGACAGAGTACTTAACGGCTCTTTATAAGGAAATCTTTGCACCTCTTAATTCGTTATTATCCTTAATTCAGGTTTATGAGAATAAAGATCTAGATCAAGATCAAGCATATTTAGTTTCTATTTTTAAGAATGCAGCTCAAGAAATTGATCAACTTATGACTCAATTCTTTAATCTAACGACTTCTCCACTTGAAAAGGTACAAGAAAGTAGAACTACTGATAAATTTGAGGAAGTTATCGAGGAAAATTTTAAACGTTATCAAGATATATTAGTAGAAAAAAATATCAAAGTTTATCTAGAGAAAAAAACCGATAGTCAGTTGGCGCTTAATTTAGATTATTCTGGTTTTAAAAACTTTATTCACTCAGTATTTGAAGCGATTGGGTTTTATTTGGTTGACACAAAAGTCTTTGTGCGTATTTTGCCAGATGAATCAGAGAAGTCTCCTTGGAAACTTCAGGTGAAAATACTTAATAAAGAGTTTCCAGACTTTGTATTAAAAATTTTAGATCAAGAAGTTGTTGGCAAATCTTTCAATGATGCCTTTGCAGCTTTGAATTTAAAAAGAGACATGTTGATGTTAAACGTGCATTCAAAGGTCATGCGTGACAATGAATATTTCGTTATTGATTTCTATTTCGATGCTTCAAAGTCCTTAAGTTTAAAACATGATAGAAATGCAGTTGAAAGTATTTTAGATGAAGAAGAATTCCATGTTGGTAAAAAAGAAGATTTAGAGGATCTTTATAAACTAACTAGGATTAAGTGTCTGGCCTTTGATCATCGAACGGATTTTTTACAAAATCTAAATTCATATTTAAACGAAATGAATATTGATTTAACTACGACTTCTCAATTGCAAGATTTTGAAAACTACGCGCTGACAAATGATTATGCTTTCATCTTGGTAGATTTTAGTCAGCAGACTGTGGATGTCGAGAAATGTTTAGCTCGAATTACTGAGAGAAAAGGGGGCAAAGTCATAGGTCTTATCTCTCCTCAGCAAAAGCCTTATTTTGATAAAAGCAAAAATATAGCGATTGATAAAATGTTATTGAGACCATTTAAAAGATCAGAAATCGCCGATATTGTTCTTTATTCCAAGAATTAAAACAACGCCTCACTTATGTGAGGCAAATTTTAAATCGAAAGAGTGAGTTCATCGTTGATAAAGCTAATCTTCCATCCTTCTTCGTTGGCGATCAATGAAGCTATCGGTAGGTGAGAGTTTTCATTGTGAGAGCTAATGTCAAAATCACTAGGTAACAGTGATCTTTTGAAATGTATTTTAAATATAATTTTATCTTCAATACAACTAATGGCCGTTTTGCTCCAAGTCTCTTCTTTTATAAGATCTAGAATTTGAGTAAATCTTTTAATATTCAAATTGAGAACGATGTTATTTAGAGCATCTTCATTTTCAACTGAAGTTTCGAAATTTAAATCTTTTAAAAGTGACTTTAACTGTGTAAAGCTCATTTTTGATAAAAGTTCGTTCTTATACTGCATGACCAATTGACTACTTCTAATGATGTATTTGATGTTAGCACATTCTTTTTTAAGGTATTGAATATGTTTATTGTTTCCAACTTCCTGCTCGAGATCATCAAAAGTTTTATTTATTAAAATAAAAGCATTTCTTAGCTCATTATCAAAAATAACATTAATATTTGAAAAACGTTTCAAAAAGAGCTCATTTTTTTCTAGGGTATTTTTAAAGACGATTTCATTTTCTTGTTTTTTAATGATTTGATTTTTATAAAGATTATTTCGAGATAATCTTTCGGTAATAGTATTGATGCTTAAACATAGCTCATCAAGCTCATCTTTCTTATTACTAGATTTGTTTCTACTCAACTTTAAGGGATTAAAGGCGATAGATTCAATATTAAAGTTTTTTAGATACTGAGAAATCTTATCGACATGACGAACAAGAAAATGCTGGAAAATAATAAAAAAGAGAATAGTTAAAATGAGAGTCTTTAAAAATTGAAAAGCGGTAAAGTACGCTAATTTTTTTATGAGCTTTTCTTGAATATTATCTAAGCTAAAAAAGATTTTAATGTGACCGATGTTAAATTTTTCATTCTCAATCTGCTGAATAAGAGGGTAAGTTTTCAAAATGGTATTAGAGCTTAACGCTAGGCTTGGATTTCCCTCTGAAAAGACTTGGTTTTTATTTTCTTTAATTTCCACATAGAGAACGTCTTCTAGTGCAGAAATACCCTTGAGTTGTGTTGAAATACCACTTATGTCCAGGTTCCAAACGGAATTGGTTAAAGACGGAAGAATTGATTTTTCAATTTGTCGTGATCTTATTTCTATGCCATCGAGATCGTTATTATATTCAATATAGTAATTAAGCACGACAACAAGCGTGGTTAAGAGCGATGAGGTGATGACAATAGCAGAAACAAGTTGGCGTTTAATTGAATGTTGAATCATCCCTGATCCTTATGATGTGAATTTAAATTTTATCGTTTATTGTTTTGTAGACATAAAAATGGGTAGTAATCGGATCAAAGAGATTTCTTTTCTTCAATCCATCAATGATTTCATCCGTCAGCTTAAACTCTTTTGAAAGAAGAAGTTTTCCAGCTTTGTTTTTTAAGTCTCTAGACAGTATCATACCATCTTTTGCTTGATCTAGGCCAATAGGGCGTTCAAAGTGCTGACTATCTAGTTCACCTAATTCTCTCAAGTATTCTTCGAGTTCGAGAATGATTTTTACATCAAATTCGATACTCATTTTCTTTTTCATATGGTCAATCGTTTTTTGCGCCGTTCTTCCCTCAACTCCATCGCGTAAATACTGATCATAATAGTTTGCTATTCCTAAGAATTTTGCACTGAGCGGTAAGTGATCACTCGTTAAATCTTGAATCATTTTTTGTGCTAATGGATCTGGAGGTAGATAGTCATGAAATGAGATGTGAGGGAGCTGGTGATAACGAATAATGCTGGCAGCTTCAGTTAGGTAGGGAATCTGTTTTACTAAAAGATAAGCTTCTTCTGCTAAAAAAAGATCCGAAGGTAATATTTCATTTATATATTTAATCTTACTTATGTCATGTAAATAGGCCGCTAGTTGGAGTTGAAAAATTTGAGTATCTTTAAATTGATGTTTTCTACCGAGATAGGTGACGTATTTTGCCACTTTTTTTGAATGACGTGCAAGTTGGGATTCATTATCTTTTCCTTGCATCGCAAGGATTTTGACCATCCCTAAAAATGAAGTTTCTAGTTGCTGTTGAAGAATCGTCATTTCTTTAGTTTTATCTTTTAGTCTTTTTTCTAATTTTAA
>JAKLJM010000167.1 GCA_023151145.1 Bacteriovoracaceae bacterium
GATAGAATAATAAAATGAAACAAATGACACTCGTTAGAAAGATTTTAATAATAATTTTGCCTTTGATTTTATGCACTTTAGCTTTGATCTATTTTCTCCTTACAGGATTTTATGAGAAAGAGAAAAATAGTCAAAAAGTGTTAGAGGGAGCACAGATTTTCAAATTAACTTCGGTTTTAATTCAAGAAACACAAAAAGAAAGAGGAGCTTCTGCTCTTTTTGTTAATAAAAAAATTAGTAGTGATAAAATTGAACAACAGCGACAACTTGTTGATAAATTGCTTAATGAGTTAGCGCTAAAACTTCAACGACCGGTTGGCAAAATAAATTCTACTAATATTGATAAATTGCGTGAAGATTATCTGAAAATACGAAAAATTGTTGATACTAACGGAACTTTACCCATAGTTTTGTCCTCTTATCGAGAGCTTGTTGGTTCGAGTATTTTAATTCAAAGAACTCTTTTTGATGGAGTGTCATTTGAAGGTAGAGAGAGTCGTTTAAAAAGTTTAGTCATTTTTGAACAGTCTAAAGAGTCGTTAGGGCGATTAAGAGCTTTATTAAATGGCGCTTTTGCTTCAAATGATAAAAAAGAAATGAAAGATCGAGATTTAGCACAAGAATATCTAATTTCCTTTCAGGTCGGATTTAATTCACCGGGCTTGATGATTTCAGAGAAATCTTCTGAAGAGCTTATTAAAATTACAAATTCTTCTGAATGGCAAAATGTTTATAGTTCATATAATGTGTTTTTAACAAAGTATCAAGAAGGTAATTACGGAGTTAATCCTACACAGTTTTTTGATTCAATTACAAAAGTTATTGATGACGTATTCAGCGTTGTACAGTTTGAGGTTGATAAAAATGTTAATGAATTAGTTCTCGTTAATCAAAATGAAAAAAATAAATTTCGTAATTTGTTAGTGGGTTCGATCGTATTATTTTCAATGATTTTATTGATTGTCTTTTATGTTACTAGATCACTTATATTAGAGTTTAAACAAATGGGAAGTACTCTGAAAGAAAAGTCAAAAAGCGTAGAGAAATTTTCAAGTGAGCTAGCTTCAGCAGCAGAATCATTGTCTCAATCTAATATTGAACAGGCAGCCTCCTTACAAGAAACTTCTGCTTCGATTGAAGAAATTAGTTCTATGATTTTAACCACTAAAGATAATTCCATCAATTCCATGGAGATCATCAAAAATTGTGTTGATACAGTAGAGAATGGATCAGAGATCGTGCGACAGATGCGATTGGGAATGGAGCAAATTAGAGATTCGAATAAGGATCTATTTGAAAAAGTGAACAACTCAATCAGCGATACCGAAAAGATTGTTGATATTATAAAAGAAATTCATCAGAAAACTAATATTATAAATGACATAGTTTTTCAAACCAGATTATTATCATTTAATGCTTCAGTAGAAGCTGCACGGGCCGGTGAAAGTGGAAAGGGATTTGCAGTTGTTGCCGATGAAATTGGTAAGCTCGCAAAGGTTTCTGGAGATGCAGCCAATGAGATTTCTAAAATGTTATTTCGAAGTAGTAATGAAATTGTGACTATAACTTCGAACACCAAAGAAAATACAGCCCAGGCAATTGCTAATGCGGAAAAAAGTGTTCGTGAAGGTGATGAGCTATCAAGAAGATGTGAAGAAGCATTCTCATTAGTAAATTCACGAGTTAACGATATTGCTGAAATATCTAAATCCATTCGTCTTGCTTCTGATGAACAATCTCGTGGTGTCGTTGAAGTGACCAAAGCCATTACGCAGTTAGATCAAGTTGCTCAATCAAATGCACAGGGGGCACAGTTAACGTCAAAGTCATCAGATGAGTTGTTAAATTTATCAAGAGAATTAGATCAGCAAATAGAAAAGTTAAATAGTGTTGTGGCGGGGTAGATGGAAAATTTTTACGAACAATTGATTTTTTTTGTTCCTTATATATTGCTGCTATTTTTAATAGTTCGTGCATTATTTAGAAAAGAACAATGGATTTACTCTACAGTTTTAGCACTGAGTTTTTCATCGGGAATATTGTTTTTCTTGATTTATAAAGATGATTTACTTTCGACTGGTTATTTTAAAGTGGGTCTCACTATTGGGATTTATTCTTCTCTCGTAGCCACTATTCCTCTTCTGGTCTTTGGTTGGTATTTAGGTACTAAGGTAAGGGGGCGCTTTATTCTCGTTTTGGTTTTAATAGGGATTGGAGCGAACTTTTTAGTCGTTAAATCTTATCACTATGTTATTAAAAGAAATGCTAAAATTTTAAGTAAACCAATTGAATTTGACTGTACAAAAATTCCTTACCACTGTGCCATACGAGATAACAAATTAGACCAAATAGTAGTTTTAAAATCTCGTGGTTTTGATATTGAAGCTAGAGATCGCATTTCTCGATCTGCCCTTTGGTATGCGATAGATAATAGAGAAGCCGTTAAGGTTTTACTTGAGAATGGAGCTAATCCAGATAGCTTTAATATCTATGGTGAAACACCGCTGGCCTATTCTTTAGTTATCTCGACAAAACCAAACATAGCTGTAGCTGAGTTATTAATGAAACATGGTGCAAATATTAATCGTTTGTTTAGTTTTAGAAAAAAAATTAGCATCCTTAATTTTGCAATTGTTAATAATGATATTAAAGCGATAAATTTTGCTCTTGATAACGGTGCCGATCCCTATATTTTAGATGGCTACCGTAAAACACCTTGTGATCGATTAAAAAAGATGTCGCTCTCGGATATCCCAAAAAGAGATCAGGTTTGCCATAAATAATCTCGAAATGGGCTTTTAAGGTATTTTGGCGTCGCTTTAATGCATGAGAAAGATTATTCAAATGTTAAAATATTGAATATTATTTGTTTATCTTATTATATGATTAAATTTTAACAAGGTTCTTTATGCCAGCAACTAAAAAAAAGTCATCATTTAATCTAGAAACTTGTTTAGATGGAAAGATCTCACCTGAATGGTTGATAGTTCTTAAAAATTTAACATCTAATCAAAAATTTAAAAAAAATGAAAGGATTGTTGAAGAAGGGAAGCCTGTTAAAGGCTTTTATTTCATTATTTCTGGAAAAGTAAAAGTTGTGACTTCGATTTATGAAGGTCAAGAAAGAATCCTAAGATTATCTCATGCCGGAAATCTACTAGGTCATCGAGCCATAAGTACAGATGTTTATCCTATTTCGGCCATTGCCTTAACAGACGTTGAAGTTACATTTATTCCTACAGATGTTTTTCTAAAAATGATTGGTCAAAATCCAAATTTTGCCATTTTTTTGGTCGAGTTTATTGCTCGTGATCTTAGAGAAACTGAAGAACGTATGAAGAGTATGATTCACAATGATGTTATTGTGAGAATTGCGCACATTTTATGTTTGTTAATAGACTCATACGGCTACGATGACAATATTAAAGGCCAACTAGAATTCACCTTACCACGCTCTGATATGGCGAATATGGCCGGTACTTCTTATGAAAGTGTTATTCGAACTCTTTCTAAGCTTGAAGATCTTAAATTGATTAGACTTGATAAAAAAAATATTGTTATTCTCAAAGAAGCAGGTTTAAGAAAAATTTCCAAAGAAAAAAGCCGACTATAAACTAAACTTCACTCTGATTAAGATCATAAAAAAAATAGTTTGATTCATCAAACTATTTTTAATAGATTAGTCATGAGGGTAGGAAAATGTCTGTTCAAGAATTTGAGTCTATTTTTTCAGTATCAATTCAAAATTTATTTTTTAGTAATGAAGCTCCTCTTTATTATAAGGGACAGTATTTATCTGGGTTATTCTTTATAAAAAAAGGAAAAATTCATTTATTAAATAGTGGACAATCTTCTGTCGTTCTGGAAGAAAATCAAATTTTAGGACTGAAACCATCATCGCTGCTAACAGTTTCAAATGAAAACGCCATAGTTGAGGGGAATACCGAAATTCTTTTTGTGAGTAAGTCTGATGTGTTAAAAAATAGAAAATTTCTCAAAAAGTATTTTCAATAGTATCTAAATAAATTCCACCCAACGGGTTGAGTGATTCTATCCTTAAGTATGATGGGTGTCATATTCCAATGTCATTATTCTTTCTATATTTAATTCATATAGGGAGGACTATGAAAAAACTAATTGAAAATTTTACCTTCAAAGATGCCTTAGAGCTCGCTATTCAAATAGAGCTACAAGCAAAAGAACGCTATGAAGAATTCTCTCGTCAAATTGGAAGTCAGAGTAAAGGCGATGCCGGTGATTTTTTTGCCACTATGGCAATTAGTGAGTCTAAGCATGCAGAAACTTTAATTAATAAGTGCATTGAACATTTTGGAAAATTAAGTCCAGAAATTTTCATTGAAGATTACTATGAATTTTCTGAATCAGAAGCACCAGAATTTGATAAAGCTCAAAGTTTTATGTCGGTTTTGAGTGCTCTGCAAGTTGTAAGAGAGTCTGAAATTAAAGCCTACAATTTCTATAAAAAAATGTCGGAGTCTTCTACAGATTCTGAGGTTAAACGATTTTTTATTGAGCTCATGGAAGAAGAAGATGAGCACCGAAAAATGGTGGAAGATCAAATTAATAAATTAGATGAAAGTAATGAACCACTTCGAGATAAAGACGATATCGAAGAACCAAACGGACTTTAGGAGCAAATATGTCGGAAAAAATTTTAAAACATGAAATGAATGTTCCTGGAAAATGGTTTACAACACATCCTGATGATGAGTCTGGAGAAGGGTGTATTGCATGTAATGTGTGCTATACTTCTGCCCCTGATTTTTTTAAAGATGATGACGATGGTAATGCCTATTTCATTAAACAACCCCAAACATCTGAAGAAGAAGAGCTGGTTAAAGAACAAGTTGAATCTTGCCCAGTAAATTCGATTAAAATAGAGGAATAATTTTATGCAATCAGAACAACTCGAAAGCGTTGTCGTTCGTTTTTCAGGAGATTCTGGAGATGGAATGCAGCTCACTGGTACGCAGTTTTCAAACACATCAGCATCAATGGGAAATGATATTTCCACTTTTCCAGACTACCCTTCAGAAATTAGGGCCCCTCAAGGCACAATTGCAGGAGTGTCTGGTTTCCAAGTTCATATTGGAGCCACTGAAATAAATACTCCTGGAGATGATGTGGACATGCTTGTAGCAATGAATCCTGCAGCTCTAAAGGCGAACTTAGACTCCGTAAAGCCATCTGGTTATGTTATGGTAAATGCCGATGCCTTTACTGAAAATAATGTTAGTAAAGCTGGCTATAAAGAAAATCCATTAGTAACAGGAGAACTCGATAAGTACCGTGTACTAAAAGTCCCAGTGACAACGCAAACCCAAGCGGCGCTAACAGAGCTTGAGCTTGATTCAAAATCCAAGGACAAATGTAAAAATTTTTATGCACTAGGAGTTACTTACTTTTTATACGGAAGAAGTTTAGAGCCTACGATTAAATGGATTGAAGAAAAATTTAAAAATAAACCTGTTGTTAAAGATGCAAATATTTTAGCACTTAAAGCAGGAAGAAATTTTGCAGAAACATCGGAGTTTGTTGTTTCTAAATATGTTATACCACAAGCAAAAATTCAACCTGGAAAATATCGTCAAGTTAACGGTAACCAAGCAACGGCTTGGGGAC
>JAKLJM010000168.1 GCA_023151145.1 Bacteriovoracaceae bacterium
GCCGAAAGCTTAGTATCGCCGTCTGTAGACTTAAGTGGCGCCTTTGCCGAGTACTCTAATTGCATTAACCACAGCTTCATTCTTGGAGTAAGTGTTAAATATTGCTTATCAACCATCCCTCTAAGCATTAGACCTAGGCGATCTCCCCACACATGTGCGCCAGCGTCAGCCCCTAAGTACATACCGTCTGAAAAACCATAACCAGAACGCTTATGAACACCTAAGAATGGCTGAATCGATAAGGCATTCCAACGATATAGGGCATCTGCATGAAAACGAATTAAAGGATCATAACCATAAGATTGCTCTTTTGATCCAGTTTCTCTTTCTTTCATCTTTGAGATCTTGATCTCTTCTGCCGCTAAAAATGTCGAATAGTTTGAGTTTTTGTATCCAAATTTTAAGTCAGTTTGAAGAGTTGTCTCAGTGTTTTGTTTTTTTGGTAACTCAATCTCTTGACCAGCGGCGATCTGAGATGATGTTACTTTTTGGAAGATATCAGTTCTGCTTAAACCATATATATTCCAGTGACCAAAGAAATGCTCACCAGAAGTAAACTCGTTAAACAATCCTGCTTTAACGTCTAATTTGGCAAAAAGATCGAAGTTAGGTACAGCTTGTTCTGTTGGAAAAACGTATTCGCCTACTTTTTGCGTAGAACAATACAATTTAGCCTCAGCTGGAAGTGATGTTAATGGATTATTACAATATTCTATTACGTCACATGTTTTACCAGCACCATAAGTAGTAGAAGTCGTTCTTCCTGCACAAACACCAAAGAAGCCAGCCTTTCTAATTTCTGTAGCAAGGGCAGCTGGAATTTCATCACCGAAGAGATCGACGATTTTTTCTTCAGTTAATAACTCTGACTTAATACCAATATTGGCACCCATATCAGCATTCACGCGAAGATTTGGTTTAACGTTTACATCCCAAGCAGTGAAACTAAAAATAGGAATCCCGATATTTAAATTTACTTTGATGGATTGCTCAGTCTTATCGTATTTGGCAAGAACGGCATTGGCTGCGTTCAGTTTATCGCCAGTTGAACCTTGAGTTTCACCAGCTTTTTTTACGTCGTCAACGAAATCAAGAGCGTTTTTATTCATTGAGGCATTGATGTCCAAGATGAAGTCATGACCAAAAGGTCTCATCATCGCTTCGGTTTTTAATTTGTCTTCAATTAACTTGTAACGATCAACAACATCGTATGCACTTGCCGATTGAATCAACGACAAACACAAAAACGACTTTAAAAATAAACTTCTTTTCATTTCCATCCTTCCTTGCATGTAAATAGTTCTTTTAGAATAAGGCCAATTGAATCTTTGTAAAGATAAGTTTTCCATTAGGAAAAAAGTCATCTTCACAGATAGAAAAACTTAATTTATCGGACAAATGGTTCATAGATTATTAGTTGATTAAAACTTTTTGCCTTTCTTTATTAACGAAAATTTCACTTGTAAACTTATCAAATTCAGTCACAATTAATTTATGAACGCAGAATACTCAAGCACAGATGTCCGATATACCTTAGATATTCGAGTGCCCAAAAAAATCCCACAAAGAATAGACGTTTTAGAAAACGTTTCTGTCGGTAGTGATCCCCGCAATGACATTATTTTATCCAGTGAAGATGGTGCCCATCATAAACAATTTATTTTTAAAAAACGTGCCAATGCCTTAGTTGGCATCAATAATTATAATGGGAGCTTTGAAGCTTTACTTAATCAGACCCCAATGATTGAAGGAAAGCACTATATCCTGGAAAAAGGTGACACCATCACTCTCCACCAAATTGAAATACATATTCGTCAGGATTCTACTCAAGCCTTGAGTAAATCTGGCGAAGGGACTGTGCCTCATCTCAAATTTCTTGATCAAAAAAAGAAACTTATCCAAGAAGAAATGGAGCAGGCCCAAAATAAATCAGGAACCACCTCGCTAAATAAAGTAGATGGTTTTCAAAAAAGTAACCTAGGCTTTTTCGATAAGCTTAAAAATCTTTTTAAGAAAAATTCCACACCTTCCGTCACCCCTCAATCAAAACCAGGTGGACAGAAAAAAAAGAAAAAATAGTGAAATCCTTACACTGTTCTAGTCAAAATCTTTAAAATAAGTTAAAAAGCCCCTCAGTCTAATTCAAGTTGAAGATAATCAACCAGTTAAAAACTTTTTAACTGTTAGAAAAGGAAACATTTAATGAGTGAAAGAATCCAAGACCAAGTCAAAGAACATTTTAAATTTGAACTTCAACACGTCGACAAACATTCTAAGGCCAGAGCGGGAATCATCACAACTCCGCACGGACAAATCCAGACCCCGGTTTTTATGCCAGTGGGAACTCACGGTGCCATCAAAGCCCTGCAGCCTAAAGTGCTTGAAGATATGGATACAAAAATTATCCTTTCAAACACCTACCACCTCCACTTAACGCCAGGAAGTGATTTAATAAAAAAAGCCGGTGGCCTTCATAAATTTATGAACTGGGATCGTCCGATTCTTACTGACTCTGGTGGCTTTCAAGTGTTTTCTTTACAAAAGAAAAGCATCAAAGAAGAAGGAGCTGAATTCGCTGATCAAAAAGGGAAAAAAATCCTACTATCACCAGAGACTTCAATCACGATTCAACAAAACTTAGGCTCAGATATTATGATGGCCTTCGATGAATGTATTCCTTATCCGGCCACACGTCAGTATACCCAAACGTCAATGGATAGAACTCATCGATGGCTTGATCGTTGTATTGAAACATGGACTAATCCCAAACAAGCACTTTTTGGAATTATTCAAGGGTCAACTTATAATGATCTTAGAAAAGAATGTGTCGACGAACTCATTAAGCGCGATCTTCCGGGTTATGCAATTGGTGGAGTTTCTGTAGGTGAAGGCGCTGAATGGATGGAAAAAATTGTCAGCTTCACTGCTCCTTTAATGCCGGTAAATAAACCTCGTTACGCTATGGGGATTGGAAATCCAGAAGATCTATTAATGTTATGGGAAAACGGCATTGATATGAGTGACTGTATTATTCCAACAAAATTTGCTCGTGGAGGCACTCTCTTTACTTCTAGAGGAAAAATAAGAATTCGTCATAGAAATTATCGCCGCGATTTTTATCCCATTGATGTGAGCTGTTCTTGTTATACTTGTAAGAATTTTTCACGTGCTTATATAAAGCACCTCTTTGATTCCAACGAAATCTTGGGTCAAATTTTGGCCACCACTCACAATATCGCCTTTTATAAAGGATTAGCTGAAAAAGCTCGCGAAGCAATTTTAGAAGATCGTTTCTTAGAATTTAAAAAAGATTTCTTTACCCATTATAAAAGAGATCAGAACGATGATGGTGATGATTCAGAAGATTAGAGTATTAAATTAAGCCCCGAATCTTCGGGGCTTTTTTATTTTAGAAGATTAATTTTAATTGCAAGCCAATATAAGCATTATTTTTTGAGGCACCTGGAATATTTAATGGCGGAAGTGGATTTGTGTTTGAAATTGAAAATCTGGCATCTTTTATAAAATTACCATCTAATGCTTTATTGATCTGCTTAGAAAGTGCTCCGGCCGGATTCATTAACACTGAAGCAGTTGTCCCTAATGCTTTAGAACCTAAAATTTTACCACCATTTAAATCAATTTTTTGTTGGGCCATATAAAACACTTCACCCATTAATGAACCAATCACCGGGGTGATGATCAAATCTTGAATTGAAGGAACTTCGGCCAATGCTTCAATTCCGTATTCCCAAAAAAATGTCGACATCGCTACAGAAAAAGCAAATGATTCCATTCGAGAAAATCCTTGGTGGCGAACCATGGTATAATAAGCCGCACCTGAAATGGGATGACCAATATAATTTACGGCCCAATCATCTTTATCTACAACTGGTCCCTTTTTAATATTGTCATCATATTTTGAAGCTAAGGCCACAAGACCTTTTGATTTATCCCATTTTGAAATGCTTTCTGGCAAAGACCAAATAATACCAAACATCCCTGCTCCCATCACGCCTAGATTTCTCACTTCTTTTACAAGTACTTTTTCTTTTTGTGACAGATCACTAAAGTTCACTCCACGATCAAATTCATCTTTATTTGAATCTCTCATAACAACAATAGAAACTAATGGCTTCTCTGCATCATAGCGACAAACATCTTTTTCAAGGTTGTATTCTTTTCTAACAGCATCACAACCCTTTTGGTCTTGAGTATTGATAGTAATAACTTTACCTTCCATAAAGTCGCGACGTTGACCATTATGTAGGGCATCTTGCATAACTTCTTTATATTGGTCTTTTGTTAAATATTTACTTAGAGGATTGAAAAGATAAGGATCAATTTTATTAGGATCACCGTGATTTGTTAAAACTGTATCAACAGCAAAAGTGTTAAATAAAGTTCCAACTAAAAGTGTCGTCGCCAATAATACTTTTTTCATAACAATTCCTCAAAATAGGTTTTTTTTATTATGACTTAGATTCTTGGAGACTGGTGAGAAATGAGAAAGACTTACAGGGTAAGGTTTGGGCCGTAACATTTTTAGACACCCCTTAATCTTTTAAAATTAAGGGGTTATAGGTATTCGTTAGAGTTTAGATTCAATCATCATCGATAATAATTTTGTTAGTTTCTCTAAATCATTAAATGAAATATTATGAAACATCGAAATTCTAAATTGATTTCTCCCAAGTTTTCTATAACCATCAATTCCGTAAACATATTTTTTCTTTTCAAGAAATTTAATAACATCATCTACATTGACTTTTGAATCAACATCGATTGTGGCCACAGCTACTGAACGAAATTCTTTTTCTTCAATAAAACAAGTTAAATAAGATTTTGATTCGGCCCATGAATACAATAAGTCTGCTTTCTTTTTAGACTCTGAAATAACAGCATCGTATCCAGTAGTATTCATCAATTTAATTTGTTCATTTAAAAAATATAGAGTCGCAATGGCCGGCGTATTATATGTTTGATTCGCTTCTGAATTCGTAATCGCTTGCTTAAAGCTCATAATCTCTGGAATGTAACGAGATTTATCAGCAGCAATCTTCAAAGCTCTTTCACGAGCTTTTTTAGACATAATCGCAATAAATAATCCGCCATCAGAAGCAAACACTTTTTGAGGAGCAAAAAAGAAAACATCAACTTTACTCACATCAATAGGACATTGTCCTGCACCCATCAACGCAAAGGAGAGTATTGGCATCTACCGCTGGAATTTTTGACAGCTGAACACCTGTAGAGGTTTCATTCAGCGTCACTGCGATTACATCACTGCCTGATTTAGCTTCCCCATTAATTCCTTTTCCGAAAGGAACTGCTACTTGATCGGCTGCAATCCATGGAACTAACTTTGAAGATAAAAACCATTTCTCAGAAAATTCTCCACAAGTAAAATGTGAAATCTTTTTTTCCACTAAACCTAAGGCAATCATATCAAACAACAATGTCGAGCCACCATTTCCAAGAACAACAAGGAACTCTTGTGGATCTAATTTGAAATACTTTAAAAGTCCTTCTTGAACTTCTTTCACTAAATTTTTCACCGCTGGCTTTCTATGACTTGTTCCAAGAAGATGAGGGCCAGTTTTATAAAGATTCATGACAAAATCGGTCGGAATTAAACTTGGTCCACAACCAAAACGAGGATCAGATGGAATTAAATTTTCGGGTACAGTAAAATTATCAAACATATAAGATCTCCTTAAATATATTAAGAGTGTCAAAAATACTTTGTCATTTTACCCCAATCTCTGAAAGAATACTAAACAATCATGAAAAAAATTTTTAACTTAAAACTTTTATTAAAAAATAAAAAAACAATGACACACTCATTGTTTAATACATTTTTTACAGTACTTTCAATTTTTTTTATTGCAAACATTTTACCAACTTTCGTCTATGCTGATTTAATTCCCAATCGTTCACAAAGTAATATTTTAGAATCAAAGACCACTGACTGGTCTCTAGGAATCGGAAATTTTTGTGAACTGATAGGTCGAGTGCAAGTAGATGAGAAAGGAAATCACAACCTATGTACCTATCGCCCATTCATCAGTTCGGATTTTTTCCTTAGAACAAATCATGGACTGCACTATGGCCTACTTTTAGGATCAAGCTTTCCTCAGTCACCGAAAGATGACTACACCCATCGTATGGTTATGCACCTTGCTCCTTCGGCCAGAGTTTTTTACGAACATTTTCATTTTCAATTATCCCTAGGATTACAGTTCACTCGCATCTGGGGTGATGGTGGTGAAGTAGTTTTAAATAATGGTTCAAGCACTCAAACGTTCAATGTTCCCAATGAATCAAGATTTGCCAGAAATACAATTGTCGGAATAGGTGTAGGCTATAGTTTATTTGATCAATTCACCTTGAATTCTGATCTCTATGCATTAGATTTATTGGATACCGACAAAAGAGCATATTCTTTATTACTTCAAATGAAATATCATTTCGGTGAATGGTTATAAGATGAATTTTTTAAGGGCTTTAAAAATGAAAATAACTTATTATCTTCTCTTCTTCATTCTCCCGACACTCTTTTCATTTACATTAAATAATAATCAAAATTTAGCTTTTGAACAAAATGAAGTGCCGGTCTATATAGCTGATACATTTTGCAGTAATATTGGATTAAATGAAACAGAAATAGAAAAACTTATCTCAAAAGCTAATCAACAATATTGGAACCAAGTCTCTACAACGCGTCTAAAGTTAGTGAGTGGAGGAAAATTAAGCATGCCTAATGCCTACCACACCGATGCTTTATGTACTTCGACTAGCCCAAGTTGTACTGTCAATCCTAATTTAGCCTTTAATCGCGGTATCCTGATCTCGTGTAATGAAAACGTGGCCACAAATTTTCCAACTCCAGGACTTTTGGCCGTCACTGTTCCCACCAGTGTTTCAGGAAACAAAATTCTAGGTGCTGTTTTACTCTTAAACGATACTGCAAGCTCACCTTTAAATGGAAAATCAAAAGATGAAATGACGGCCCTTATCGCCCATGAGATTGGACATGCCATTGGCTTAGGACATTCACCAGTTAAAGATTCTTTAATGTATTACTTATCTATTCCTACCAGAAGAAATTTAGGATGGGACGATATCGATGGCATCACATACCTTTATCCCAAAGAACAACCCGTGAGTTGTGGAACGATAACAAAAAGAGATGACCAAAATAAAATGGGCCATCTTTATCAGATGGCCCTAGCTTTTCTTATGAGTATTGCCTTTTTTAAATTTATAACAAGTGGTCCAAAAGGTTCGAAGGAATCTTAAGTAACCAATAAGTTATTTTCTTCCCTAATGAGTTAATTTCATAAAACTCATAATCATTTACAGTTTTTCTTGAGTCTAAAAAGACACTTGATTCCATTCTATAATGAATGTCTTTTGATACCACTTCTGCGAATTCTGGGTTGTTATTACAAGTCACAACCATCTCCGTATTAAAATTATAAGAACGTGGATCAAAGTTAAATGTTCCAATCGTCACATCTCTGTTATCAAAAACTAGAGTTTTTGCGTGTACTCCAAACCTAGTTTCCGGTGAAATTTCAGAAGTTAAAGTCACATAATTTTGTGGAACGTGACCTAGGTACATATAGGGTTTTAGACCTAAATCAATCCATTCTTTAACGATTGTCTCGAAAACAGCATAGACATAGATGGCATCCGTTGAATTTAAACCATTGGTTAAAAGCTCAACTTCTTTACCGCGCGATAAGGCCGCCTTAAATGCATCCCCTGATTCATCATCAATGATAAAATAAGGTGAATCAATTAACACTTTCTCGTTTACATTTTTGATACGTTCAAAAAGATTGTGTTTTAACACTCTTTGTTTTTTTACTTTTGAAGAGGCAATGGGATATTCCGATAAAAACTCCATCGACTCACATTTTCCAGTATATTCATCTCTTAAGGCCAATGAACCATTTTCTCTAATTTGACTTAATTTATCAGTATCAACATCTGAATAAATAAATGTTTTCGCATCATTTACTCTTTTTTCAAATTTTTTAAGATCATGTTTATATTCAAAATCATCAAATTGATAACTATCGTTATTGCGTCCATACTTGGCATCATTTGGACTTGGTTCACTTGGACGTTTTTTCTCTCTTACTTCTTCTGAGTTCCAAACAACTTCAAAAGATTCTGCAATTGATTTTACAATTTCACCACGAACAACTACATCACGATCAATAAAATTAAACTCAGGGCTTAAGTCAAAATACTCATTTCCAATATTTCTCCCACCTGTCATGGCAACTTCACCGTCAATCAATAAAACCTTTCGATGATTACGATATTGGACTTTAATAAAACGAATCGAAGAAACTGGATTATAGTAACGAATTTCAATCCCTTCTTTTTTAAGTTCATGAATCATAAATGTGTTAATTTGATCTTTGATCATAAAGTAATCTAACAACACACGAACCTTTACGCCTTCTTTTGCCTTATTGATAAGTGCTTGCGTAAATATTTTTCCAGAAATATCAGCATTATAAATAAAGTATTCAACATCAATACTCTTAGTTGCTGATTCAATTAATCGTAATCTTTCTTCTAAAGATGCCATTCCATGATTAACTAAAGAAATATCGTGAGTTGATTCTGCTCGCACATTAAATGCTTTATAGGGATTTGATTCATCTGCTAGTAATTGTGGTGACTGAAGAAAAAAAGATGACACTGAAAATACTGCTAAAAATTTTGCAAATTTCATATCGATTCCCTTTGGCTTTACATAGTGTATTTTAGATATTCTAGTCATTTTCAAAGGAGGAATGTGCTGACACGGTAATTTTTATCATGAACAAAATAACTGATTAAATTTTGGACAATTTAAGGGTCTACAACGGCCTGTAAACCCTTAATAAGAGGATTTTTTTAATTTGCTTTCAAGGAAATCGAACGAAGGGAGTCCACCGTTTTCACTGATTCAATATTAACAATTTTTAGCAATTTTCCATTCTGATAAAAAGCAACTTCATCTAGTACTTTTACTCTTTGAACAAGTGGTGATATATTTAGTTTAAAACTAAAATACTCGATCCCAGCATTTATACCCACCGGAGTTCCCGCAGGACCAATAAATAAGATACTTCCATTAACTTCTTTTAAGCTCGCACCATTGGCCGCTTTTAACGTTGTATAGCCTCCACCGACTAATACCAAACCTAGATTGCCACTAAAGCCTTCGTAATCAGTAAATAAATCACCCAAATCTAAATGTGAAATATTTTTAAAATTTCCTGTTTTAACATCATCATCCCCTTCTCCCCACACCTGAATTTTTCCCCCGAAATCAACATCTGCCTTAAGTGCTATTTTCACGGGTATTTTAATAATTCTTCGAACATTCATATAACGATGACTGGTCTTAACGAGTGCTTTTCCATTTTCGTCCAAGAGTACACTGGCAATATAAGACAATTGATATTGATTATTTTCTTTTTCAATTCTTACAAAATTATATTTTGCTTCTAAGCGATCAATATCAGACGAATCTAAACTTACAAATGTTTCTTTGGCGGCAACCGACTGAAACATTTGAGCAATAAGCGCCATTGAAAACAAAGCAATGAACAAATTCTTTTTCATATAATCTTCCTTTTTTTTTTTATTATACCTGATGAAATCAATTTAAACTGAAACATTCCCAGTTTTTACACAGTCATGTATGATGTGATTAATTTTTAGACAGCAAGGTAGAGAAAAATGTTATTTGAAAAAGAAACAGAAGCACTAAAACTAATAAGTTTCCCAGTTGGTTCTTATCAATGTAATTGCACGGTCATCTTTCAAAAAGAAACAAAAAAAGCAATTGTTGTCGATCCTGGAAACGATTTAGAACTTATTAAAAGAGTTATGAGTCATTTTGGGCTAACGCCAACTCATCTCATTCACACTCACGCCCACTTCGATCATATTGGTCAATCAGATACATTTCGCCAACAAACAGGAGCAAAACTTTGCCTACACAAAGGTGATCAATTTTTATTTGACATGCTTCCGATGCAAGGAAAATTTTTTGGCCAGACCGTTGGAACTCCAGGGCCCGTTGATCAATATTTAGAGCATCATGATGAATTAGGTGACTCTTTGTCAGAGAAAGATTTTATTAAAGTTTTACACACTCCAGGCCACACTCCCGGCTCAATTTCTTTTTATACCGAAGAATTTGGAGAACCCATTTTATTGAGCGGTGATACGTTATTTGAAAATTCTATCGGAAGAACTGATTTACCAGGTGGAGATGGCAAAGAAATCATCAAGTCTATCAAGGATAAATTACTCACTCTTCCCGATGAAACTTTAGTCATTACTGGTCATGGTGCCATGACCAGTATTAAAGAGGAAAAACAATTTAATCCCTTCTTATGCTAAAGGGCCACCAAAGTCCTAAGACTCTGATGGTGGAACTTTTGGAAGACTTAGAATCATAAATATAGGAATGAGTATAAAGACAGCTCCAATAAAATAGGGAGAAGCTGATCCATAGGCGTAGTATAAGAAAGCTGCAGCAAAAGGCCCTACCACTCTGGCCAAAGCTCCTAAGCTTCTAAAGATTCCGACACTTTTTCCTTGCTCAGTGGCCGGAGTATAAAGTGTAACAAGAGTCGTTAAACACGGAATGGCCATGGCCGATCCACAGGCCAAGAAAAATAGACCCAAGTATAAAAATCCTACAGACTGTGCAAAACCTATAATCACTAGACCCGGAATCAATGTGATTAATCCCATTACCGCCATTTTCTTTTCACCCACT
>JAKLJM010000169.1 GCA_023151145.1 Bacteriovoracaceae bacterium
AATGCAACTTTAAAAGGTCTTAAAAAAAGTACTCCAAACAACCAAGAATTGCTTAAGCTAAACCCTCAAGCAATAAAATACGGTGAAATGATCCCAGAGGGTGGCTCATGGAAAGATTTACCATATAAAGTATTACCTGATCGATGGAAGAAAATTCGAGACAACATGGCCAAGTACCACTACCCAAAGTTTTTCAGAAGACATTTCCGTACAGATATTATGGGTACAGTTACGGCAGCATTTAAACCAGAAAATGCAGCAGTATGGCACCCAACCGAAAATCGTGTCTATTCAGTAAGAGAAATAGCTCGATTCCAAACTTTTCCAGACGACTTTATTTTCTATGGTCGAAATGTAAAATGCAAATATTCGCAAATTGGCAACGCTGTTCCTCCATTGATTGGAGAAATATTCGGTGAAACTTTTAAAATATATTTAAACAAAGTTCCATTATCAAAAATACCTAAGTATGAGATTGATGTTGGCATTTTAAATGTAAATAAACCAATTCATCGTCAGGAAGATCATGTATTTATCAACTAAGTTATTAAGTAAATGCTTTTTTGACATTTCCAACATCTCTGAAAAAGATGAAGGAAAAACAAGGCAAGAAAAGGTCAGTCAACTTAGATATATTCTAGCTTTGTCAGCCCTATTAAAAGCAAAAAAAGTTACCACAATTAAATTGTCTCCTGAGTTCAAAGAGCTACGTAATGAGTTTATATTTAATGTCGGAACGATTGTATCCATTAATCAAGAAGGTACAAGTTACACTAAAGATTTTAAATATTTTTTTGGTGATGAAGCGGACTACTCTGTAAGTTCTAATTTTTTAACGACTGCAATAAAAAAAGATAGAAGTTACCCTGGGAGTCAGAGAGGAATTCCGGCAATAAAAATAAAAAAAGAGTCATTAGAGTTGTTAGATACTCTGATCGATGCATTAGATGAAGACTACCACTTTAAAACAATTGGTCATTCGCTTGCCGTTTGGATTACTAGGTTTAATGATTTTAAAACTACAACACTCGAAGGTATTGAAAATGAAATCATTGCTTTTATAAAATTAAAATACACTAAAGAAATATTTAATGCCTTGTCATTAGAAAGTGGCTTTCTAAAGAAATTAATCACAAAGCTAGAGGTTGCAGATAACCAAATTGTAGACAAAAACGTTTTCGACTTCAATGAAATCCTTAAAAATCAAAAAGACTCTATCAGTGCAACAACTATAATACCAAACAATGTGAGAAGTTTGAGCACGGGAAATTTAAACTTTATATTTTATGGCCCACCAGGAACGGGAAAAACTTATGAAGTTATTAACTATGCAGTTCGGTTAATTTTAGGAGATAAAACTCCTAAAAATAGAGAAGAAATAGTTAAAGCATTTAATGAACTACGATCTAAATCAATAATCGAATTTGTTACTTTCCATCAATCATTTAGTTATGAAGACTTTATAGAAGGATTAACCCCTGTCGTAGTCGAATCAAATGGAGTGTCTTCAGTAAACTATGAAATTAAGAGTGGCGTACTTAAAAGATTTCTACAAAATACTCAAGATATTTCTAATCCATATGAAAATATCGTTTTAGTTATTGATGAAATTAACAGAGGTAATATCTCTAGCATTTTTGGAGAATTAATTTCTCTACTAGAACCTGACAAACGAGAAGGTGCACTTAACGGTATCCCTGTAACATTACCATATTCAAAAGATGAGTTAATACTTCCCAAAAATCTCTACATTCTTGGAACAATGAATTCGACAGACCGTTCGATAGCGATGATGGACTTTGCTATACGACGTCGATTTGAATTTATATACCTCGCACCTGACCTTAAACTGGTGCCAGAGAATGTTGAAAAAATTCAATTAAGAAAAATTCTAGAAAAAATTAACAAACAAATTGTTTACCTAATTGGAAAAGATTATCAACTAGGTCAAAGTTTTTTTCTTTTTAGTGAGATGAAGACTAAGCAAGACGTAAAAAGAGCGTGGTTTAACAAACTACTACCTGTTATCGGTGAATATTTTTATGAAGACTGGGAGAAGTTGGCCCTTATAGTCCCAAGTTTTATAGTCATGGAAGATATTGGGATCGGTTCAAAAAAAGATACAGCGAAAATTTATAGATTTCTAACTATTGAAGAAGTTGACGATGAAAATTTTGTGGAATTATTAGGAACATTAATTTGAAATCAATTACTTTTTATGAATATGATGGTTTTCTAAATGATACTGTTATTTCAACGAATATAGATGAACTTCCTCTAACACCGTCAGAACTTAAAAGTTTTATTAATCTTGCTAGTTCTGATGAGAGTATATTGTCTAAAATGTTTTCTCTAAAGGGGTTTACAATAAAGGCAACCCACTTTGTTGGGGCTATTAAATTTGAAAACATTCAAATCATTATCCTACCGAAAATATCAAAGTCAAAAACTGGAGAATTCGAATTAGGTAATATTAATTTTATGCTTGAAAAGGCATACGGTTTAATGAGTAGGTTCTCGAGCAATATTGTTAGTCTTGATTCTGCCAAAGGTGATTTGATGGAATATCAAATTGATTATTTTGCTGAATCATTAATGGGTGAAATAAAAAGAGGCGTATATAAGGAATTTACTCAAGAAGAATCAGAAAAAAGATTTCTAAAAGGTCGTTTAAATATACCAAAGACAATTCGCTTAAATATGGCTGGTAAAAAAACATTTAATACAAATTCTGTAGTGTTTTCAGAGAATAATACATTTAATGGTCTTCTTAAATGGGCCTGCAAAGAGTTGGTTTCACTAACTTCCAACTCACGAATAAAATCAAAATTGTTTTTCTGTCTAGATACCTTTGTTGAAGTTAACGACTTAACTCCGAACACTCATACTTTCTCATCGATACAATTTAATAGGAATAATGAACGCTTTAGAGAACTAATTAATTTGGCTAAATTAGTTTATGATGGAGAACAACTCATCTTGACAGCCGGAAATACCACTATTCGAGGGATTGTTTTTGACATGAACAAGCTCTTTGAAAAATTTATTTTTTCCGCGATAAGTGAATCCTTGCCAAAAATTGTATCTGTTAAAGATCAACAATCGTTTCTCTTAGCGAAAGAGGCAAAAATAAATCATGGAATCTACATCCAACCTGATTTAGTTTTAAGTTACCTTGATAAACTTGTCGTTATAGATACAAAGTATAAGATAATTTCATTGGCTCAAAAAGAAGCATTTATATCTAATGCTGATATTTACCAGTTGTCCTGCTATCGAAATTATTTTAAAAATAAATTTAAACATGTACGATCAATTCTTGTTTACCCTAAATATGATGATGAAGTTAATTTGAGATATGATGAGATCAATGAAAATGAATCTTTTTATGTCTTGTCATTTTCTCTGTCAGGAGATTTAAGGGATTCATATAGAGAAATTTGTGAGTCATTTATAGTAAATATAGCAAACTTTTTACTCCCTAAGACCCAAGTCAAAGATCAATCGCCAGAAATTAATGTCTGAACATTAAACTCATTTTTAATACGTTAATTACCAGCGAAAACCTAACTTTTGTTTAAATTTTCTAACCTCTTTACATATTAGAAGTGCCCTTTCTTTATCTGAATTAAACAACCCCTGATCTACAGGAAGCCACTTGTTTCCTTGTTTTATTATATCGTCTTCTGTTTTGCTTGTGATGGAAGTCTTCCATTCTTCTTTCCAAGAAAAACGACTTGGTGGACTCCAAATAAAATCTCTATCATCAGAGCTATTATAGTGACTATATATCATTGCAAATAGGAATTCGAATTTATCAAATACATGTTCAAATTCATCCGACGACATTTTATTTGGGACGAAATAACTTCCAATTTGCTCGAATATCTTGTTATTTAAGGCAGTGTACTGTCTTTCTTTTCCTGGCAACTGCTGCATCCATTCGTTTCTAGTTAGTGTATAAACTGGTAATTCATCTAGTGCCCTTTTTTCATCATTTGAATATTTTATTTTTACTTCTAACAGTATGGATTCTAGAAGTTGGTAATTATTATTTGCGACTAAGGCCACGCCTGCGCTGTAAAGTAGCAAGCATGCTGGATAAAACTTAAGATCATTCAGAACTTGATAACCGCCTTCATCCTTTTGGGCATTTGCTATATCTGAAAGAATTTTGAACCATAGATAGTGATGCTTTTGTTCCCCCCATGTGACACCTTCTACAAAAATAGGGAGCAATACTTTTAACTCTTCAAAGTAACTATTGAGCCTATTTTCTAAACCGTTTCCACTTACATCTACTGAGCCATTTGTTGGATAATTTAGTTGTAATTTTTTAACAACACGCTTAGCTTCGTTGTTAAATAGATCATAAAGTTTAATTTTAAACTTTTCCTCAACAACGTATTTTTTTAGTTCAATTACTGCTAAATCAGCTGATAACGGGTGTGGCGAATCATATAAAGCAAGTGCATTTAATTTACTCTCAATTGTTTCAAAAAATTCATCTGCATCTTTTACAATAATTTGTTTAGCACTCCGTAGCTTTGCTAGCGTATCAGCTGTTCCAGACAACTGTTTTAATGTTGCCCAATAAATTTGAAATCTTCGACTTTTTGTACTTTCAATTAGTGATCTTAAAGCAACATCCCATTCAGCAGACCAACCACAAATTAATAATCCAAATTCATCAAAGATTCTGGTTAATAAACTTTCTATTCTTGAATCATAATTACTAAGTTCATCAAGAGTGTTTTTAATTCGTGTGTCTTTGTAGTCTCCGTGTATTTTAATTATAGTGCATGGTGAATGAATGAGGGGGATAGCCCCTTCAGTTGCTTCTGGGCTACTAATTACTGTAGGAGATATACCTTGTTCTTCAAGTGCTTTTTCGAGGAGTCTATCAAAGTTAGTTGTTAATATTACCTTAACTGTGCCACTTTTCACCAGTCGAGCAATTGCCCGATGCGCTGAAGTTGGAGTCTTGTTTTCTGGGGCAACTTCATCAGCTTTTGGCTCTATATATGAGTTTAGTATTCCCATTCTTTCTTCTGGTGAATTTCCTAAACGATCAATGACATTTGAATAAGTAAGAGGCAGTGAGTACTTTTTTTCAAACCACGCTTCAGGTGAAGCCGATTCTTCTCCATCGGTGATTAGTGATAGTTTTTTTGTAAGATCAACTGTGATTTCCCATCCAGTAGGAATTCCGGCAGACCTTGAAACTCCAGATCCAAGTAGCAGGGCATATACTCCCTTATTTATATGAAGTGAATATGAAAGTTCTACAATCTGATTTGTTTCCATTATGTCCCCTTAACTTGGGAGAAATAATATACTCAAAAAGTGCCATTTGTCAGTTTATCAAGCAACATTTATGCATAAAACGATAATATGAGGAAGATCAAAAAGAAAATAAGCCTTAAGAAATTTTTTATAGATACTCCTCATGAACTAGAGCTCGTCCACTTTTCATGTGGCTAACGATTGTAAATGAAACATCTAATAGATCGCCAAAATTTCTAACGGATAGCTACAAATTCACCACCATTTGTTTCTGCAATTAGATCAATTCCTAAATCTCGCGGTTGTTTAATACGTGCTCTTGCTTGATTTAATAAGTCGTG
>JAKLJM010000170.1 GCA_023151145.1 Bacteriovoracaceae bacterium
CTGACTTTGAAGGATCTATCATTCTTATAAGTCACGATCGCGCCTTTCTTTCAAATGTCACAAATAAAGTCTGGTTACTTGATAATGCTAAAATTGAATCCTTTCAAGGTGGATACGATCAGGTTCAGCCTTACCTAGAGGCCCTTCAACTTGAAAATGAACTCAGTGCTAACCTTAACGTCAATGAAGCCGAAACTACTAAGCGCCAAAATGAGTCGGTAGTACCTGACAAAAAAACTTCGAATAAAGACAAAGAAAAAATCAAAGAGCTTCAAAGCGCCATTCAAAAAACTGAAGAGAAATTGGCCATCATAGAAGAAAAGATCGCAAACTTTGATTATTCCAAGCTTAATGATCCCAAAAATGGTGAGTTTGCCATTCTTTCAAATGCCAAAGAGTTACTCGAAAACCAACTGATGGATTTCTATTCCGAGCAAGAAAGTCTGGAAAAAAAATCATAGACCACTTTTCTCAGAGAATCCTCTTCATCTTTTTGTAAAAACTTCGATAAGTCACTAGGACTATCGAGGTATAAAATGAAAATTCTAAAACTTATTTCTTTTCTAACTTTTTCACTTTTACTTTCTGCCATGTTCTCCAATGTTCATGCCAGTAGAGGTGCAGATCTAAATCAATTTCAAGAAATTGATATGGAAGGAGAATTAAAAGAAATTTCTAAAGTAGATATCCGGCCAATGCTAATTTTGATCCTAGTCAAACGCCGGCTTATTATGTTGGCCCACTAATTTTCTTATTGGCGATTCCTCTGGCATTTTGGATTTTAGTTTCTAAGAAGCTCACTAAAGATGAAAACGTTGATCAGGGAAAATTCTATTCTAAGACAATTCAATTTAAGCCTTATCAAACTGATTATCAAAAAAATGATGATAACGATGAAGACGATCAATTTCCCAAAGCAGGTTAGATTTTTTTTCTAAAGACCATGAAGCTGCCATCTTTATTAACATGATAAACTTCAGAATAAAGATGGTGCTTAATAATAATTTCATTTCTTTGATCATTATTTAAATCCATCACTTCTACTTGGCGAACTCTTTGATGATAGTGTCCCTTCATTCCTTTAAATTCTTCGAACAAATATGGACCTTGTAGCATTTTAAATTGCGAAAAATCTTTCTTATGAAAAGTTAAAAAGTATAATCGCGAAGAACTATCCATTTCATTATATTTAGTGACGCCTTCATAAAAATAGAAAACAATCACTCCGATATCTTGATCAATATGTGAGAATCTCATTTTATAAAGCCTACTCTTCGCTCCCACTGTAGTGAATTGATACTTAAAAACTGGCTTTTTTTCATCGTCAAATATATCAATCCAATCTTCGGCTTCTTTTTTGGAGTAGACAAAACTTTCATTTTTTCCATCGCCATTAACATCTAAGGTATAAAAAGGAGTTGGTACGACGTAGGAGTATTTTTTCTCTTCTTCAACCTTAATGTCTTCGGTGTATTGTTTTAAAAAGAGTTCACGAAAATAGCGCTCATCTTGGGCTTTTAACTCAAGACTCAAAAAAGTGACCAAAAATGTGAGAGAAACTGCAAATAGACGCATATCAAAATTGTAACTTGGCTTTTTTTTTGAGGAAACAAGAGGAAAATAAACCTCAACTATTTCCAATGCTTGACTCCTACGCTAGACTTTTAACATTAAAACGCTCTAAAACACGGATTTTTTATGGATTTTAAACTTGGAATTACACGTAATGCCGAACAACTTTATGTTAAGTCATTTTCTCTTGGAAATGCCCCAAGTTCTAAAATTTTAGACTTACATGAAGCCAGAGAAGAAAATCTTCAAGGTCTCCTCTATTTAAATTCACTAAATTCTGAAGAGCTGATTAATCAACTTGAAAGTGAGACTAAGTTCTATCCTATTCGTGCTGCCGAAGAAATGCAGACGACTTTAGAAAATTTTGAACAACTCAATTATGAAGATGGCAAAAAACTTTACGATAAACTTCGCGAACCTTGGATTCTACAAAACAATATCACTTGTATTGAGGATCTTTTTAAAATTAGAACTCACCTAAACAATCTTTGGCCGAATGATCGCACAGGCTTCTTTGAGGAGTTTTGGTTTACTCTTCGCTCTCAACTTGGAGCTAGTGAAATAACTATCATGTATAACGACATGATCAAAGCTACTAAAGAAGGCGAAAAAAATAAACTCATCAAAGTTAAAGTCACTGGTACTCGTATCCCTGCTCCTTTTTCTCCAGATGAAGGTGATGAATTAGTTTATAAAAACTATGAAAAAGAAATGACCCACATTCTAGAGATTACTGATTACAATAAAGAAAAAGGTCATTTAGTATTGGCCGGTGGATTAAAAAAATCCCCCGTACTAGTCATGGCAAAAATCTCACAATTAACCAGATTACAAAAAGCACTCTTGGCTTCATTGATCGATGGTTTAAATTCTTAGATAACGAAATAGTAAATTCAACACCTTGCAACAAGGGGAGCTTTTTAGCTCCATTTTTCTTTACACTATTTTTATATGAACTTCTCTATGCTTAGGCTAAAGGAGTTCATATGGAACAGTTTCTCTTATTCGTTGGTTTTTTTATAGCCCTCTATCTTTTCGTCACACTAATTTTTCCCGATAAATTTTAATAAGCAAGCTTGCATAAGGAAATTATATGAATAATTTTGAAATAGTAGCACTTATACTATTAGTTTTATCCCTATTCACTATCAGTTTTCCATTGGGAAAATACATCAGTAAAATATTTTTAAAAGAAATTAACTGGGTTGAAAAAAGTCAAAATTTTATTTCACACTTATTGAAAATTGATCTCAACGAACCAATGACTGCTAAGACCTATTTAAAAAATATTCTATTATTTTCTTTAATTTGTTTTCTCTTTGTCTTTTCCATTCTATTTTTTCAACATCTTTTGCCATTAAATCCACAAAATTTTCCAGGGCTTAGTTGGGACCTTGCTTTTAATACCGCTGTTAGTTTTATGACCAACACGAATTGGCAAGCATACTCCGGCGAATCCGCAATGAGCTACTTTTCTCAAATGATCGCTCTGGGTGGGCAAAATTTTATAAGTGCTGCAGTCGGATTATCAGCGCTAGTTGCATTAGCACGATCATTTATGCAACATGAAAATAAAAATATCGGAAATTTTTATGACGATCTTACTCGTTCTATTCTTTACATCCTACTACCGATCTCATTCGTGTTTGCACTTTTCTTAGTTTCCGAAGGTGTTGTGCAAAATTTTTTACCTTATATTAAAGTGACATCCTTAGCTGGAATTGAACAACTACTACCAATGGGACCAGCGGCTTCACAAATAGCGATAAAGCAATTAGGAACTAATGGTGGTGGTTTTTTTGGTGTTAATTCTGCACACCCATTTGAGAATCCAACTGCTCTTTCAAATTTTTTTCAAACATTGGCCATCTTAATTATTCCAGGTGCGGTCGTAATCGCTTTTGGGGAAATCGTTAAACGTAAAAAAGAAGCTATTACCATTTTTTCAGTTATGAGCGTTTTGTTAGCTTTCGGTCTCGCGATAGCTCTTTACAGTGAGTATACCCACAATCCCTTACTACAAACATCGTTAAATCTTGAAGGAAAAGAAACGCGCCTCGGAGTTATGGCATCTGCCGTCTGGACAGTGTTTACTACCGCTGCCTCAAATGGATCAGTCAACGCAATGATTTCTTCACAAAATCCACTGACTGGTGCAGTGGCAATGTTTAATATGATGTTAGGGGAAATTGTTTTTGGTGGGGTTGGCTCAGGTCTTTATGGAATGATTCTTTTTATTCTTCTTACTGTTTTCATCGCTGGATTAATGGTGGGAAGGACACCTGAGTATTTAGGCAAAAAAATAGAAGCCAAAGAAATGAAGCTAGTTCTTTTGGCCATATTAATTCCCAATTTAGCAGTTCTCATTGGTACAGCACTTGCTTTAACAAATCCTACAGCTCTCAAAAGTTTGCTTCATTCAGGACCTCATGGTTTTTCAGAAATTCTCTACGCTTTCACATCTGGTGCTAATAATAATGGATCTGCTTTTGGTGGATTAACAGCAAATACTGTTTTTTATAATGTATGGATTGGCATCGCTATGTTGCTAGGAAGATTCGGCGTCATGATTCCCATACTTCTAATCGCTGATAATTTAAGTGCTAAAAAAATTATTCCAAAAAGTGTTGGAACACTAGAAACCAGTAGCCCATTATTCGCATTCTTAACCCTTGCAGTCATATTAATTGTTGGAGGATTAACATTTTTTCCAGCTTTAAGCTTAGGCCCAATTCTTGAGCACTTACTAATGATTCAAGGAAGACAATTTTAAAAAATAAAAACTTTTGAGGCATAAAATGAAAACAAATTTATTAGATAAAAAAATTATTCTGCAATCACTTAAAGATACCGTATTAAAGCTCAATCCAAAAGTTTTAGTAAAAAATCCAGTCATCTTCATTACTATGCTTGGTGCACTTGTCTCAACTTTTTATACTATATTTGTAATGAGAGACTCATTCAATTTACAAATTTCACTTTGGCTATGGTTTACAGTACTATTTTCGAATTTTTCAGAAGCTATCGCTGAAGGACGGGGAAAAGCTCAAGCACAGTCACTTAAAAAAAACCAAAAAGAAGTAGTTGCCAAAAAAATTGTTAATAACAGTGAGGTAACAGTTCCTGCAACAACTCTAAGAAAAGGTGACTTGGTCGTTTGTATTACAAATGACATCATCCCGAATGATGGAGATATCGTAGAAGGAATTGCAACAATTGATGAATCGGCAATAACGGGCGAATCAGCTCCTGTGGTTAGGGAATCTGGAGGGGATCGTAGTGCAGTAACAGGAGGAACAAAAGTCTTAAGTGATAGGATCATTGTAAAAGTCAGCGTAAATCCAGGAGAATCATTTATTGACCGTATGATCTCTTTAGTTGAAAGCTCTGAGAGACAAAAGACACCCAACGAGATAGCACTTACAATCTTACTAAGCGGATTAACAATTATATTTTTAGTAGCAGTAATAACTCTCAAAATATATGCAACTTTTGTAGCTTCTTCTGGTAATCAAAACTTAAATCACATTCTAACAATACCAGTTCTCATTGCACTTCTAGTTTGCTTAATTCCAACTACTATTGGTGGTTTACTTTCAGCAATAGGTATAAGTGGAATGGATCGTTTAATTCAAAAAAATGTCATTGCCATGAGTGGAAAAGCAGTTGAAGCAAGTGGTGATATTGATGTCTTAATGCTTGATAAAACTGGAACAATTACCTATGGAAATCGAATGGCCAGTCAATTTATCGCAGACCAAAATATAAACATTGAAGAAATGATTAAATACATTTGGCTTTCCTCTCTAAAAGATGAAACCGCAGAGGGAAAATCAATTGTATCCTTAGCTGAAAAACAAAACCCTAACCTAAAAATGGAAAATATTCAAAACGGTGAGTTTATTCCTTTTAGTGCTGAAACACGAATGAGTGGATTAAATTTTAAAAGTACCGATGGATCCCTTCTTGAAGTACGAAAAGGGGCAGTAGACGCAATTCGAAAATATGCAATGAACAATCAATTGAATGTTTCAGAATTTTTAGAGAACCACGTCAAAAATATTGCACAAGGTGGTGGAACTCCCCTACTTGTTGCATCCAATAAGAAAATTTTTGGAGTCATTGCTTTGAGAGATATTGTCAAAGTTGGAATTCGTGAACGTTTTATGGAACTAAAAAAAATGGGAATTAAAACTGTTATGATTACTGGCGATAACCCTCTGACGGCAGCTGCAATTGCCGCAGAAGCTGGTGTTGATGATTTTATGGCAGAAGCCACTCCTGAATCTAAGCTTAAAAGGATAAGGGAAGAGCAAGCAAAAGGACACTTGGTTGCAATGACTGGAGATGGAACAAACGACGCCCCAGCCCTAGCACAAGCAGATGTTGGAGTAGCCATGAACACTGGGACTCAAGCAGCAAGAGAAGCTGGCAATATGGTGGATCTTGATTCAAATCCAACCAAGCTCATTGAAATTGTAGAAACTGGCAAACAACTCCTTATCACTAGAGGAGCTCTTACTACTTTTAGCGTCGCAAACGATATCGCTAAGTATTTTGCGATTATTCCAGCAATCTTTGTTTCACTTTATGCAATGGAAAAAAATAATGGCCCACTTTCCATACT
>JAKLJM010000171.1 GCA_023151145.1 Bacteriovoracaceae bacterium
CGCCCTTAAAAACACCACAAAAACAAGACCTTACACCATTTAGCTCTGTCTAAAAATTACGAACTCATATTATGCAGCTCAATGTGTGGTAAATGCGGGTGAGAATAATGCCAACAACCGTCAAGTTGAAGTTTGTACGAAAATTACAAATAGTGACTATGCTTCTCAGTGTGTGAAATTCTCAGGCTACTTAAGAGTGCAACCAGAAGTTATTCAATCTTGTTTAGAAACAAGTTCCAACTCTTACTACCAACTTGAATGTATTAAAGCTATGTAACAAACAACTTGCCCCACTTCTAAGTGGGGCTTTTTTTCTTTTAAATGAATTTCTTAAATTCTTCTAAGCACTCGGCATTAGCAATCGCTTCCAAATTATTAATTTCTTTTCCATTAATAATTTTGTTAACGGCCAGCTCTACTTTTTTTCCTGATCTTGTATATGGAATATCAGAAACCGCATGAATTTCACGCGGAACATGCCTTGGAGTTGTATTGTTTTTTATTAACTGTTTTATTTCTTTTATGCGTTCAGGAGTTAATACTTCTTTCGTTTTAAGTTTTACAAATAAAATTACATCAACGTCGCCGTTAGTATTTTTTCCTACACAAATACTATCTTGAATAAAACTCAAAGACTCTGTTTGACGATAAATTTCAGCCGTTCCAATTCGAACTCCACCAGGATTCAAGGTGGCATCACTTCGCCCAAATACTACCACAGAGCCATGATCTGTGATCTTGATATAATCACCATGATACCAAACATTGGTGAATTTATTAAAATAGGCATCTTTAATTTTGTTTTGGTCTAAATCATTCAGAAAATAAAGAGGACGACTTGGAAAAGTAGAGACACAAACAAGTTCACCTTCAGAATTTGTCAGTTCCTTTCCATCATCACTAAAAGCTTTCACATCCATACCTAAGCCAAGGCACTGAATCTCACCGCGATAAACAGGCAACATCGGATTTCCTAGCATAAAACAACCTAAGATATCGGTGCCACCAGAAATAGAGGCCAGTAAAACTTCAGCCTTCACTTTTTGATAAACAAAATCGTATTGCTCTGGCAACAAAGGTGAACCTGTCGATAGGATAGTTTCTAGCGTGGGAAAATGATTTTCTGGAAACACTGTCCCTACATCTTCAAGCGCTTTTAAAAACTTAGGACTCGTCCCAAAAATATTAATTTCTTCGCGATTTATAATTTCAAAATACTCTTTAGGAGATGGAAAGGCCGGCGAGCCTTCGTAGAGAATAATCTTTGAACCAAAATAAAGAGAACTGACAAACCAATTCCACATCATCCAGCCACAAGTGGTAAAAAACATAATTGTTTTTTCACGTTTTAAATCACTATGAAGCCCCAGTTCTTTTATATGCTGTAATAATGTTCCTCCTTGAGAGTGAACAATACACTTCGGCTTCCCCGTTGTTCCTGAGGAATACATAATATAAAGTGGATGAGAAAAAGGAAATTCTTCATATTTTAGAACACCACTCAATGAAGCATCACTGAAGATATCACTAAATTTCTTTGCCTTTGTAAACCTAGATAGATCAATTCCTTTTTGATACACATCAACGAGTAAGAAACATTCCGTTCCAGTTAAACGTTTTTCTAACTCAATAATTCTTTCAGTTAAATCAAAATATTTACCGCCATACTCGTAACCTATGGCTGCGATAACAATCTTTGGTTTAGATTCTGAAAAACGGTCAACCACTCCTTCAACACCAAAATCAGATGAAGTCGAAGTAAATGTTGCTCCCATGGTATTAGCTGCCAACATGGTGACAATGGTTTCAGGAACGTTTGGCATATAGGCGCCTACAACGTCCCCTGCCGCTAAATATTGTTTTAAATAGTTTGAAAGAAATCCCACTTGAGATTTTAGTTCACCATAACGAAGCTCTTTTCGAGATCCATTTTCTAAAGCCGAAACAATAGCAACATCATGATTTTTTCCACGTTCTAATAAATTTTTTGCAAAACTCATTTTGACTTCAGGAAACCATGTATAACCATCAAAGTTATTCTCTTTTAAGACAGGGGTTGTACGCCCAGAATACTGAACACTAAAATATTCTAGAATTTCTCGCCAAAAATGTTCTTTATGTTCGACTGAAAATTGATGAAAATCAGCATAGGAATCAAAAGGTTTAGGGAGCATACTTTCGACGTGTTTTTTAAAAGCATACATTTCACTCTTTAGAACACGAACATCGTTTGGTTCATATAAAGGTGAAGCTAAAACCTCTTGATTCATAAATACTTCCTATCAACGACTAATTATAAAACACTTTTTAAAATTTCTTCAGAAGCTTTGTTCACTTTATCATGCAGAGAATTCCCATGAGAATCCATGGTCACAACAACTGGAAATTCTTCCACACTCAGTTCCCAAATAGCTTCAGGTGAACCTAAGTCCATCCAATGAACACCATCGACACTTTTTATTTTTTCGGCCAAAACCTGAGCAGCGCCTCCTACGGCATGAAAATACACGCAACCATAGTCTTTACAGCCTTGTAATGTTTTCGCTCCCATTCCACCTTTACCAATGACTCCAACAATTCCATGATCGCGCATGACTTCCCATTGATATGGCTCCTCGCGAATTGAAGTCGTAGGTCCTGCAGCTTTTACTTCATATTTGCCAGTTTTTTTGTCTTGTAAAACAACTGGGCCACAGTGATAGATGATTTGATTTTTCAAATCTACAGGTGGTGCGACACCTTCATGTAAACGTTTATGAACAGCATCTCTACCGGTAAATAATTTACCTGAGATCAATACCATATCCCCGACTTTTAATTCTCTAATTTTTTCTTCTGAAAAAGGATAATCTAATCTTTTCATGTGTTACCTCACAATTTTAATAAAGCCATTTTTTGATTTCATTTTTTGTCCCAAGCTCTACACCTTGACGGCGATAGGCCCAACACATATAGGAAATCGAAACAAAAAATGAAGCAGGTAAACGATTTAAAACACCAATCTTACAACCTAAAAGAGTGGTTTTTCCACCAAAGCCCATAGGTCCAATTCCTAGTTTATTTGCCGTTTCGACGATTTCGCTTTCTAATTCTCTTAATTCTTTAATGGCATTTTTATCATCAAGCTTTCTTAATAATTGTTCTTTTGATTCAATATATCCCGCTCCTCTATCGCCACCAATACAAACGCCTAGGACTCCTGGACCACATCCTTTACCTTGGGCTTTATGAATCGCATCGAGAATAACTTTTCTTACACCTTTTAAATCGCGACCTGCTTCAAGAGCAGTGTGCGGAAGAGAATACTGAGCACCTACGTTTTCACATCCTCCACCTTTAAGCATAAGTTTGATTTCAATATTTTTCTTTTTATGCTGATGAAAATGAATCGAAGGATGCCCAAGACCAATATTCATTCCCGAGTTTGCTCCCGTTAAGGAATCAACTGAGTTTTGACGGAGATATCCAAGCTCTGTTGCCTTCACTACAGCTTTATGAATTTCTTTGGTGATCTTTTCTTGATCAAGTCCAATAGGATGAGAGACATAAAATAAAACTGTCCCTGTATCTTGGCAAAGAGGTTGAGATTTTTTCTTAGCAAGATCAATATTGGCTTTAATAATATTCATCGCGTATTCGGCCGTGGTGTTTTTTTCTTCTCTTTCCAAAGCTTCCAAAATCACTTTTTGAACATCATCAGGAATTTCTGCTGATGTTTTTCTAATTAACTCTAAAAGTGAATCACTCAATAAATTCTTGGCAACGGTTTTTTTAGCAGGAGCTTTTTTAGCTACTACTTTTTTTGCAGTAACTTTTTTTGCAGGGACTTTTTTCGCAGGTGTTTTCTTTACAACTTTTTTTGTGGCTTTTTTTACAGGCTTTTTTGTCGCTTTGGCCACGGGCTTTTTCTTTGCCATCGGAATCTCCTTAACAAGATTAAATAAGAGGTAAATGTGAGTTGAATTTCGAAAAAAGTATAGCAAGGAAGTCTCTCTTTTAGTAGTCTTCAAGCTATGATTTCTCTCTCAGGCTTAAATGATAAACAACGCGAAGCGGCTTCCCAGATTGAAGGCCCTGTTCTGATTCTCGCAGGAGCAGGCTCAGGGAAAACCCGCACTATTACTTACCGTATTGCTCATATGGTGGATAATCTCGCCATTAAAGGCACCAGCATTTTGGCGGTAAGTTTCACTAACAAAGCAGCAAGAGAAATGCGCGAACGAGTTCACTCTTTACTGGGAGCAAGAAAATCCCGCGGACTCTCTCTTTTAACTTTCCACTCCCTAGGTGTAAAAATTCTCAAAAAAGAAATCACTCGCCTTGGCTATCATCCCAATTTTTCAATTTATGATCAAAGTGATCAAATAAGTATCGTGCGTGAAGCCCTCAAACATTATCACGACGATAAGAAATTCGACCAAAAAGAAGTACAAGCAAAAATCAGTTTTTTAAAAAATGCGGGAATAGAAGCCGACGATTTTGCAGACTCACACCATTTTAATCCAGAAAATGCTTATGATCATGCAACGGAATTTACCTACCGCTACTATGAAGAAAAACTGAAATTTTACAATGCCATAGACTTTGACGACATTTTACTTTTAACTTTAAAAGTTTTCCGTCAATTCCCCGAAGTTGCCGTGGAATACTCTGAAAAGTTTCACTACATCATGGTTGATGAATACCAAGACACCAACCCCTTACAGTTTGAGTTAATTTTACACCTAACAAAAACTCACAATAATCTCTGCGTGGTAGGTGATGATGATCAATCTATTTATGCCTTTAGAGGCGCAGATGTAACGAACATTCTAGAATTCGAAAAACATTTTCCCAATGCAAAAGTGGTAAAATTGGAAGAAAATTATCGTTCGCTCTCACCCATTCTTCATTTGGCAAATGCGGTTATTAAACAAAATACCAAACGACGAGATAAAACGCTATGGAGTAAAAAAGCTTCGGATAGTAAACCCCTCTTATGGGTCATGGGAGACACCGACCACGAGGCCGAAATCATCGTAGAAGATATTGTACAACACCAATCAAAAGGTGGGCATTTAGGTGACATTGCCGTTTTATATCGATCTAACACTCAAGCGCCTCCCATTGAAGATCAATTGCGAATGAGTCAAGTTCCCTACACCATCATTGGTGGGCAGAAGTTTTACGACAAAAAAGAAGTTAAAGATTTAATGAGTTATTTATTTACGATATTAAATCCAAACGATCAAATTGCCATTAGACGTATTCTCAATATTCCCCATCGAGGAATTGGAAATGCGACATTAGAAAAATACTTACAAAAAAGTAATGAAATACAAAAATCTTTATTTGAAACCTTAAAATATCATCCCGATATAGATCCCCAAAGAAAAACGGCCATTATTAACTTTGTAGATATTATTGAACGATATAAAAAAGAATTTGCCACTTATAGTTTAGCTGAAGTTATTGCAAAACTTGTCGAAGAAATTCAATATATGATTTTCATCGACAAACAATATGACAACGCCAAACAAGTTGAACGTCGTCGAAAAGACGTCATGAATTTCATTGAATCCGCCCAACGTTTCACTAACTACTACAAAGAAAATGCTGATCTTAAGTTATTT
>JAKLJM010000172.1 GCA_023151145.1 Bacteriovoracaceae bacterium
GCCACAGTTCTGGATTGGGAGAGGAGATGAAGACGTTAACCACTTTATCTTTGCAGTGATGCTTAAGAGCTTTAAGAAAAATGGAGAACAATTGGTAGGAGAGATCTTTCTCCGGGGATTCCATGAAAATAAAATGAGAATCCGATAAGAGTGCCCGAAGGAGTTCGGCGCATTTAATTGCTTCTTTACTTGCTTCATTAGGTTTTAAATCCCCTTCGTGGAAATATTGAAGCAAAGGAGCGATATATGGATTTTGTATTCCAGCTATAATCTCGTCAAATTGGTGATTCTTAGAACTTGTTAATGAATCAGAATTAAAATTCATTAAGATATTTTCTTTTAAGGATAGATCACTAATGAGATTAAGTTCACCACTTATGGTTGTAAATTTATAGGGACTTGGAATCTGAAAATATTTTAAAAAAGCCACAAACTCGTTCACTTTTGGTATCTGAGTATTTTCGAATTGATGGTTATCAATTCCGGAGCGTTCCTTTGAACACTCAAATAAATAAATTTCGGATTGCTCAATTAAGCGCTTTTTTAAGTCCATAAAGACTATTCGGAATTTTTAGGGCAATTCTTTATGTTTTTTGTTGAATTAGTTGAGCGGAGAGGTCAGAAATAAGGGCTGAAGATTTTTACCTCAAGCTATTAAAATTTCACGATCTTGCTATAATGAATTTATGAGTAAACCACAATTAAATCAAAAACCTATTCTCATTGGTATGACTGGCGGTATCGAATCGACAGTTGCGGCTTATCTTTTAAAAAAGCAAGGCCATAAAGTAATCGGAATTGCTTTAACATTTTTTGACCAAGATGAAGATCCAGGCCCTTTTAAAGAATATAATGTTTCGGATCTTCAATCAGTTAAGGAAATTTGTGAATCGTTAGATATTCCTTTTTATGCAGTTAATGCCAAAGATGAATTCCAAGCCTACGTAACTGATCATGTGATTGGGCGTATTTTATCAGGTCAATCTTTTGAACCAATTATTTATTTTAATCAAATGCTCTTATCAGTCTTAAGGGAAAAAGCTCAAAAAAAATTCAATACTACAGAAGTCGCAACTGGACATTATGCAAAAATTTTAAAAAATCAACGCTCTGGTGTTTTTGAATTAATGGTCTCTAATGATCTGGCTTCTGATCAGTCCTATGAACTTTCGGGACTATCAAAAGAAGATTTAGAAAATCTTTCACTTCCTTTATCTGAGCTACAAAAATCAGAAGTGCAAAAAATCTATGATCTAGTTAAGGTAAAAAAAGTTGATCGTGATAAAAAAAGCTTATATCAAGTTATGCTAGATTCTCGAATGGCAAAATTTTTAGAAGCAAGAACTCCTCTAGATTTACGACGTAAAGGAAATATCTACGATCATTATAATGAAGCTTCGATTGCCGAGCACAAAGGCATTCATTTATTTCGAGTAGGACAAAAAAATATTTTCATTCATCCCGAAATTAAAATTGATCCTGAACTAGAAGTCATTTCCATTGTTCCCTTCAAAGGAAATATTTTTTTAGATTACAGGCATAAATTAAAATTTAAATCCATCTATCTAAAAAAAATTGTAATAAGTCACAATCTTGATATCTCTCAACCCCTAATTGGCTACGTTAAACTGAGTCCTCAGGGAGAAAAATTAAGTTGTAAAGTGTTTCTAAAAAACAACTTACATGCATTAGTAGTTTTAGATGACGAGCAACAACATCAGCTCTTATCTCCAGGATCCTATGTGGTGTTTTACCATCGAAAAGCGGACAAAGGTAAAGTGTATTTATCTGGTGCAGTTGAAATTTCAGGTAATTTCATTGAGGGAGATGATTACTTTACTCTTCCATTTACTTCTTCAGAAGAAAAAAGAGAGGAAAGTTTAATTCGTAAACCAGCTGAGAGACTTTTGTTTTAATTTGATTTAAGGAAATATAAAAATGATAAAATATAATGTCGTTGTATTTAGCTTTTATCTGTTGCTCTTATCATTATCGCCAAACGTTTTGGCCAATCCTATAATGCTTAAAGATCACGAAAAAAAGATTAAAAATTTTTATCAAATTAAATCTTTAGCTGATAAGGTTGGTAGAAAAGACCTTGAAGAAGAAATCCGAAAGTTTGTTGCTCAGACTAGACCTTCTCGCATCGTCAATTCCCCAGGGCATTTAGCTGCACAAAAGTATATCAAAGACGAATTAAAAAAACTTACTCTTCCAGGCTCAAGCGTTACTGAGCAAGATTTTATTCTTGATGTGGACAGTGCTATTAAAGATTATCGAGATGAATTTCAAAAAGAAATTGCTGAAAAGTATGATGTGAAAGATCCTCTCTATCAAAAATGGTTTAAGGTCACTGATTCTATGGTGAGACTTACAAATAAATATCGCGGAACTAAAGGCAAGAATCTTATTTTTGAAAAAAAAGGAGTGAGCCGCCCTAACGATATTTTAATACTTGGTGCGAATTTTGATACTTTGGTACATAACCCAGAAACTCTTATTCCTGAACCTGAAAAAGCAATGCCAGGTGCAGATAATAATGCCAGCGGAGTTGTGGCACTCTTGAACTTAGCGAAAATTTTAAACGCACTTGATCTTCCAATAACTGTAAAAATTGTCTTTTTTGATGCTGAAGAATTGAGCTTTTTAGGGTCGAAAGCCTATTTAGATCAATACGGAGAAGAGCTTAAAAAACAAAACGTCATGGGATTTATCAATATTTTAATGATTGGCCATGATTCAAAACGAGAAGATAAAGAAAAGAAAAACAATAATATGGCGATGTATTTTCGCCCTAATAACGAACGAGAAATGAGCTTCGCCGGTAAAATTATCAATGGCGGTAAAAAAACTTGGTCGGCCATAGATTTTAAACCAGTGGCCAATGCCATGAATTCTAGCTCTCACCAAGTGTTCTGGGACCGTGGTTTTGATGCCGTTGTCATGACTCAGAATTGGGAATCAGATTTTAATCCTCGCTGGCATACCCCAAATGATTTTGTCGAGACTTTGAATTTGAGTACTTGGACTTCCGCCTTTAAATTTATTACAGGGTCAGTGCTTTCATTGAGTTTTGGCGTAGAAAAATAAGTTCTTTTCTGCTATGGTGCCCGCTATGAGCACACTTATCTTTAACCCTGAAAATCAAAACAAAACTGTCATCGTTGGAATGTCTGGCGGGGTGGATTCCTCTGTTACGGCTTTGATTCTTAAAAAACAGGGCTACAAGGTGATTGGTCTTTTCATGAAAAACTGGGAAGAACAAGACGAACACGGAGTTTGTCAGTCTTCGAAAGAATATAAAGACGTCATCAGTGTTTGTGAAAAACTTGATATCCCATATTATTCCATTGATTTTGTCGAAGAATATCGTGCGAACGTTTTTCAACATTTCTTAGATGAATACGAATTAGGACATACTCCTAATCCTGATATTTTGTGTAATCGTGAAATTAAATTTAAAGTATTTTTTGATAAAGCCATGGAGCTTGGGGCCGATTACCTGGCCACCGGTCACTACTGTCGAAATCTACTCATTGATGGCGTTCATCATCTTGGAAAAGGGGTGGACCCTAAAAAAGATCAATCGTATTTTCTCTATGCCATTAACCCTAAAGTTCTAGATAAAGTTCTTTTCCCAGTGGGAGAGTTAGAAAAATCTGAAGTGAGAAAACTTGCTCATGAATTTGATTTATCAACTAAAGATAAAAAAGATTCCACTGGCATTTGTTTTATCGGTGAAAGAAATTTTAAAAACTTTTTATCCCAATACCTGCAAGCAAAATCTGGTCTTTTTAAAACTCTCGATGGCACCGTGGTGGGTGAGCACACAGGTTCAAGTTACTACACGATAGGACAACGAAAAGGCTTAGGACTTGGCGGACAAGGGGAGCCGTGGTTTGTGGTTGATAAAGACCACGCACAAAATATCGTATACGTTGAGCGCGGAGAAGAGCATCCAAGTCTTTACGCTGACGAATTATGGGCGAATGAATTGACGTGGCTAAATTATGCTCCAAAAATAGGCGAGTGGGTAACGGCCACTTGTAAAATTCGTTACCGCCAATCGGATCAAGCTTGCGAGTTTATGGTTTTAGCGACAGGGGTTGTTCATGTGAGATTTCCCCATCCGCAAAGGGCCATCACTATTCGCCAAAGCGTGGTTTTTTATCATGGGGATGTCTGTTTAGGTGGAGGCATGATCGAAAGACGTGGATTGACCCATTTTGAACAAGGAAAAACCTCAATGCTAACGAACTTTGAAGCTCAGTCCTTAGACGAATCTAGTCCTTCCAGTATTTAGGGTCATTAAAACTCTCTTTTTCTTCCTTCTTTTTTTCTCGTAACTTAAAGTCGGGACATTCCTTACCTGTGGACTGTTTTACGATCATTGAAGGCATAACTGCTGATTTTATTTGATAGAGCCTACAGCCTCTAGGGGCCGAAATGTCGTAGGTGACTTGGTAGTGGATGCATTTCATGCACTGGGGACCTTCCATTAAAAGCCTCCTTTTAAGCTTTTCTAAGTAGTCTTTATTTAAGAATAACCAAGCTTCGTTTAAAAAATAGACAGGTAAAAAAAGGCCCTATAATTTTCTCCCTTTTTCGTCGTTTGTGGAATCTTTGTGGAAAAATGACCTTGTTATCAACTTTAAAATTGAGTTCGCTCGAAGGCCACTTAAATGACAACGACTACGAAAGACCAAATTGACAACTTAGTGATGTTTCCAAGCGCTAAGAACTTTCCACCGGTAGGCACCATGAGCGAAGTTGGGATTGATTTCTATTTAGAGGAAAACCGCCTTAATCTAGAACAGGACTTAAATGACTTTGACTCCCTTAATGCTTCCATGAACGATTCCTTAAAATACTCATCGTTTGAAGAGTACATGAACCGCCATACCATGGGTTTAAACACCGATTTAGGCAGCGTAGAGGACAACCGCAATCAAGCGATGAAGCTTCTGATCCAAGAGCAATTAAGAACTATTGAAGAGGCTAAAGCGCAGATTAAATATTACTTAGATGAAATCGAAATGTTCTTACCAAAAAGACGTTAATTTCTTCCCTTAGACACTCATCATCAGATTATAAAAAAGACTTGCATAACCAAATGCAAGTCTTTATATTTTAACCTATTCATTTAACGAAAGTTAAGTGCCCAGGTGGCGAAATTGGTAGACGCACTACCTTGAGGTGGTAGCGCCGCGAGGCTTGCTGGTTCGAGTCCAGTCTTGGGCACCATTTTTTTATCAAATTTTTACTCTCAAAAAAATTTCTTACCCTCATGCCTTCAGTCACTATATTTTATTGATTCTGAAACTTTTATAGGCCTGCTTCTCATCGTGTGAATCGAGCGGTAAGGATGGAGCATGAAGACATTATTTCTTATTTTGCTTTCACTCTTTTCCATCTATGGCCATGCAGATCTTGTCCCTTTTAACTCTAAAGGAAATGTCGAACGAAATACTCTGATTCGACTTTCAAATGATCAAATTGCAGCACTAAAGA
>JAKLJM010000173.1 GCA_023151145.1 Bacteriovoracaceae bacterium
CGTTCAAACGAATATTTATGACATGTTTACTCCTAATTTGAATGAATTAAAAAAGGTACTTTCTTCTAGAACAAAAGCAGTGATCATCAATAGCCCCAATAACCCAGCTGGAATTCATTATTCTGACGAATGGATGAGTGCTTTTGCTGATCTCATGGAAGAATTTCCAGATATCGCCATTATCTCTGATGAAATCTATTTTGATGTATATTATTATGATCCAAAGCCAACATATTTTTATCAAAAAAAACCAGAACTTTTAAAACGCACCATTATCGTAGATGGTATTTCAAAAGCGTTTGCCAGTACTGGGTTAAGAATTGGTTATTGTGTCGCTCCCATTCAAATTGCAAAAGCGATGGAAAATTTGCAAGGTCAATTGACCTCATCAGCAAGTTCATTGGTACAACGTGCGATGTTGGCTTACGACTTTGATAACGCTCAAGATTTTTTAACTCCAGTAAAAAATCATCTTCGCGATAACGCTATTGTGATTAGGGAAAAATTAAAAGAACATAATTTGATGAAGTGTTGGTATCAACCAACTTCTGCTTTTTATTTCATGATCGATTTCACTCAAGCACCCATTTTCAAAAAGTACGATGTTGGAGACAAAGAGTCTCGCCAGGCAATAGGTGACTATTCTGTTCAGATATGCGAAGACATTCTCAATGATACGGGGGTGGTGATCGTACCTGGAACTGATTTTGGCCTTCCGAATTCGGCCCGTTTAAGTTTAGTGCTTCATAAGGAAGCGTTTTTAGAGGCCATGGGAAAACTCATGCGCTATTTAGTAAAAGGGCTAGAATCGTAAATTCACAGTAGTGTTCTTACTCTATTCTTTAGTTACTAGGGGATTTTTGCCCGCACAGGGAAAATCGCAAGTTTTTTGTCATAATAAGAAGAAGACTTTCGCTCTAGGTGAGCTATGAAAAAATTTTTCTTATTATTGATTTTAGTGGGAACATTGGGCTGTGGAAAAACTCCGGAACAAAAAGCGACGGATACAATTTCACGGGCAAATTTTCTATTAACCACTCGGCAATGCCAAGAGGCCATTAATATTTTGGAAGCATTAGGACGTCAAACTTCTAATCCAAATTATATTGTTACACTCGCATCGGCCTATGCCTGTAAAGCAGGTTATTCAAGCACGACCTTCTTTGCTCAAGACATTTCGAAAATCACTTCTGATAATTCTACGTTTGGTGGAACGGCTGCGATGACAACAAGTGATGATGCCGTTACTCCAAGTTTTTATACAGATACCAAAGTGACATCGTTGTTAACGGCCATCAATATTTTACTTTATGCTGGTGGTGCAATTGATAGCGCTGAAGAACCTACTTATGCAAAAAGATTAGAAATTTATGGAAATGATGGTGGAGATATAAATTCTTTTGCCATGTATTTAATCTTGGCCCATCTTGGAAAATTTTATCATTACTTTGGTGATGCTTCAGTTAATTTGGCCGACGTCGCTAATCCTGCGACCAAAGCAGGTGGGGCTTTAGCTGGAACGTGCATGACTTCTTACACTAATGCGGAAGCCATTTTAGCAGCAGCGGATGTGGATACTTATTTATCAGCAGCGAATACTGGTTCATGTGATTCTGTATCAGGAAGTGTTATTCGTGCAGAAATAAATGATAGTGCAACTAATCGCCGTGCCTTGTTATGCCAAGCCATAGTGGGATTTAATAATTTATTTGAATTACTCCCATTAGTTTTGGCAGATGCCGCGGGAACAGATCTCTCTACAATTTCTGGTGTAACTGCCAGTATTACAGCTGTTAAAACTGCACTGACAACTGATTTCACCAATGGCGGGGCAGGGGCAGCAGATCAAGCAGCTTTAGCTGCAACGATAGTCGTACAAAGCCAAGAAACTTGTGAAACAAGTACAACTATTAATTTACGAAGTTTAGAAGCATATTTTCTTTTACTAGTGGAGAGTACATTTAAGTGAAATCCATTTGTAAAATCAGTCTTATTCTCGTTTTAAACTTGTTACCAATTCAACTTTGGGCAACAGAGTTTAACTATTTGGCCCGAAGTCCAAGAGGTCTACTTTTAGGTGATGCATTCACTGCGATTGCCGATGATGAATACACACTTTTTTACAATCCAGCAGCGATGGGAAGACATACCGGAGTTTCACTTTATCCATTAAATCCCGTACTCGGTGTGACCAATGTTTTAGAAGAAATGGATAGATTTGAAAATTTTCCATCAAATGACGAAGCAGCTATCGCCGATAGAATTCTAGGACTACCGATTTATACCAGAGCGGGAATTTATCCTGGCTTAAAGATGGCCAAATTTGGATTCACTCTTTTTGCTGATAATAAAATGTCGTTACTTCTGACTAATGCCGTTCATCCACAACTCTCTATTAATTATCGTTATGATCGTGGTTTTGCCATGGGAGGAGCGTTTAATCTTGGTAGTGGGGCCAACTTTAAGGCCGGTAAAAAAAATGAGAAAGGTACTTTTACCGCAGGAAGAAGACTTTCAATCGGTGGTTCAATCAAACATGTTCGCCGTGAAGCTTTAGATGGGACATTTAGCTTAATGGGGACAACTCTTTTAAGTCGTATCAGTCAGGGAGTCAGTTCAGCAGCGGAACTTAAAGAAGCATTTGGCTTTAATGAAGGAAAAGGCTGGGGAGTGGATCTCGGAGTTGAGTATTCACAAGGTTCAGGGAGTTCATTGTTTACTGCAGGTCTCGTCGCCAACGATATTGGTGATATTCATTTCAGAAAGATTAGCGGTGAAGGTAAAGTTCCAAAACAATACATGAATGTGGCCGCTGGTATGTCATTTAAGCAAGATTTTAAAATATTTGACTACACTCTAAGTTCTGATTTACATCCCCTTAACGAAGAAATGGATTTAATGCAAAGGGTTCATCTAGGAGCAGAGGTGGGAATTCCCTTCGTCACTTTGCACTCTGGATGGAATGCGGGCTACTTGTCTTACGGTGCAACGGTTAAGCTTTGGCCGATTAAATTGACCGCTGGATTTTACGGCGTAGAAGTCGGAACAAAATTTAAAGAAGAAGAAGCTAAAAGAATTATTATCTATTTATCCCTTTTCGACTTTTCAATCAATCTTTGATTCCTCTAAACTTTAGGTAACACTAGATGACTAAGAAATGGACTTTTTTAGTCAGTTATCACGGAGGTTGTATTGAAAAAGAAGACTTTTGTTCTTGATACCAACGTACTGCTTTTTGATCCAATGGCGATTAGAAAGTTTGGCAAAAATACGGTCTTCATCCCTCTGATCGTCATTGAGGAAATTGATCGATTTAAAAAAGATCAAAATGAGAATGGAAGAAACGCTAGAAATTTTTCTCGCATCGTAGATGATTTAAGAAGCTTAGGTTCATTGGCCGATGGAATTATCATGGATCACGGTGGAGAAATTATAATTTCTGTCGATCGAATGATTAAAGCAAAAAATCTTCCCATCGATCTATCGAGAAATGATAACTTGATTCTTTCTTCAGCTCTTAGTCTTAAAGAAGATGGCCATGATGTTACACTCATTACCAAAGATATTAACTTAAGAGTTAAGGCCGATATCGTTGGTGTACCAGCTGAAGACTATGGTCAAGTAGATGTAACATTAGAAGAGTTATATTCAGGTCAGCGAGTTTTTGAAATTCCTTCTGAGAGAATGAAAGAATACGAACAAAATAGATTTATTCAATTATCAGATGAAGAAAAATCAGGATTGTTTGCTAATGAGTATTTCATTTTACAAGAAGAGCACAATCCAAGAAAAAGATTATTAGGTCGCTACCATGCTGGAAAGGGCGGGATTATTCCTCTTATTTCTATCCGTGAAGGAATTTGGGGCATTCATCCTAAGAATATGGAACAACAATTTGCTCTTGATGCCTTATTAAATGATGAGATCAAGTTAGTCACGCTTGTCGGTAAAGCAGGAACAGGGAAAACTCTCTTGGCAATCGCGGCAGGACTAGAGAAAACCATTGGACAAGGAAAATTTTCTCGTCTGTTAGTTTCTCGTCCAATTCAACCGATGGGACGTGATTTAGGATTTTTACCAGGGGATGTTAATGAAAAGTTAGCACCTTGGATGCAGCCAATTTTTGATAATATGGACTTTTTATTTGGTCAAAATAGAGCACATTCATCTACATCATACGATGAATTGATTAATGAAGGGTTGCTCCATATTGAACCACTCACTTATATTCGTGGGCGTTCTATTCCTGGGCAATATTTAATTGTGGATGAAGCTCAGAACTTGTCTCCCCATGAAGTAAAGACTATTATCACCAGAGCTGGAGAAGGAACGAAAATCGTATTGACGGGAGACTGTCAGCAGATTGATAGCCCTTATCTCGATGAAACTAATAATGGTTTAGCTTATTGTGTGGATAGATTGAAAACAGAAGATATTATTGGACACACCACTTTAAAAATAGGTGAACGTTCACAACTATCAGAAGTAGCTTCAAAACTTTTATAAAATTATGGTCGATTCTAAGTTTCAAAGAAAACATTTGCGAGCGCCTCTTAAATCAGAGGCGCTTTATATTGATGAGGATAGTGTTTTTAAAGCACGCACTCTCAATATTTCCGAAGGGGGAATCCTGCTTTCTGAGCTCCCGCATGTACCAGAGATCAATGCACTTCCCTTAATGATTGCTTTGATTCAATATCCAAAATTTTCTAATGTTTCACCTGAAAAAATTAAAAATTTAAATCCAATAGAATTTCCACGTACAGTTCTGAAAATGAAGGCACGAATGGTGCGAACATTTGAAGGAAAATCGACGGTTGAAAAATTATTTCTCACACATATTGGTTGTGAGTTTTATCCGTTAGAAGAAGAAACGAAAACTCAGATCGTGGAGTACGTTAGTACGTTTGCTAAGAATACAATATTTCTCTTAAGTTTATTTGAATCTAATCATCATAAAAAAGAACAGATTGAATTACTTCGAAAAGTGGCAGAGCTTTTAGGATATGATGCTCAGATGGCCATCCCATTATTGCGGCAGAAAGTTTTGCACGACTATCAAAGTTTAGAAAGTTTATAAAAAAAGCCCCGATTTCTCGGGGCATTTTTTGTTCATTATTTAAAGAAACATTTTTTCGCTTTTAAAGCTTTTAACTGATCATTAAGAACTGGATCATTGCCTGCTTTTTTCTGTAGATAAGAATAGAAAGCATCTTTTTTAGATGGAGATGATTTACCTTCTTTTGCTACTTGTTTTAACATATCAATCCAACCATCCATAACTTCTGGAGACATGTCGTCTGCTAAAAGCTTCCATAGTTTATGTGGATTTTTTGGATCAATTAAGTTTACTTGACCATTTGGAGTTTTAGAAACTTCCATAACAGCTTTTACTAATTCTTTTTGTTTGGCATTTCCATTTTC
>JAKLJM010000174.1 GCA_023151145.1 Bacteriovoracaceae bacterium
TTCAGGATTCGTGTCAGTGGCCGGTGCCTCAAGGACTTGCGGTGCATCTGATAGTGGGGTTGCCGTATTGTTTTGGGCATATGTCAGTTGTTTTAAATTTAATAAAACAATGAAGGTCCAAAAAATTGAAGAAGTTTTTTTCACTGCTAAACATCCTACCTAAATAATTGTTGGTGCAGTGATTATGATAACTAGAAAAGAAACGTATCGAAAAGGTTAAAGTGCAATACCTGGGCAACCTTTTCGGACGATACTTTCTTCTTCTATCTGAATTTGTACTTGTGTGAGTTCGAGTTCATTTTTGAGGTAACCCAAATTGATCTCAAGTTTCTCTTTGATAGATTTTTTATTTTCCGGTGTCTTTTTTTGTAGCGTTTGATTGCGCTCAATCAGACCCATTAAACGATTTTTTTTAGCGATTTTTTCCCGTCTTTTGTCGAGTAACTCTTCGCAGCGTCGACTGATACTTGGGTCATCAACAACCGTTCTTTTAAAATCTTCGGATTTTACACTGAAAGAGAGGAAAAATGTCATAAAACCGACACTCATGATCAGGTTTCTAAGGTAAAATCTGTGTGCCATCTGCTATCGACTCCAGTATACTAATGAGGTTATTTTAGCACAAAAATAAAAAGGCTTGTATCGTGGGCAAGAAAAAACTCTTAATTTTAATTCCAGCACGTTTCGGATCCACTAGATTCCCCGGAAAACCACTGACTCTCTTAAATAGAAAACCCATGATTGAATGGGTGGTCACACATATGGGACAAAATCAGGATCCTGATTTTGAAGTTACTCCCTGTGTAGTTACTGATGATGATCGTATTGAAAATCATGTGAAGAGCATTGGTGCTAAAGTTGTCCGTGTTGATGATGATGTTATCTCTGGGACACTTCGTATTGAATTGGCCTACGATCGATTTTTTGCAAAAGATAATTATGATCTCGTCATTAATGTACAAGGTGATGAGCCGCTCTTGAAAATTGAGCATGTGTTAAAACTTGCTAATTATCATTTAAATCAATCTCAAATAGATATTGGGACAATGGTAAAACGAAGACTAGGTTTTAATGCTGATTTTCGCGATCCCAACAAAGTGAAAGCTCTTTTTTGTGAAGGTAATGGGCAGTGTTTGTATTTTTCTAGACAAGCCATTCCTTACTCGCGGGATTTACCAGAAGATGCCTTCGGAATTTGGTTCTTACATATCGGCGTTTATTCATTTCTTCCCAAAGCTTTGAAAAAATTTAGTCAATTGCCTTTGGGGCGTTATGAAGATTTAGAAAAATTAGAACAATTAAAGGCCATGGAATTCGGCATGCGAATCGGGGCGATAGAAATGAATGATGACTTAATGGGAGTAGACCACCCTCATGACGTCCAAAAAGTAGAAGAGGTTTTAAGTGGCAGATTTTAAGAAAAATAAAAAATTTATTTTTATCACTGGTGGAGTGGCAAGCTCTCTAGGAAAAGGATTAGCTGCTGCTTCACTAGCCGCACTTCTCGAACGAAGAGGATTAAAAGTCTCCATGTTAAAAATGGATCCTTATATTAACGTTGATCCCGGGACAATGAGCCCCACTCAACATGGAGAAGTTTTTGTTACTGATGACGGTGCAGAAACTGATTTAGACTTAGGCCATTATGAAAGATTTACTTCACTCACGTTAAAAAAAGAAAGTAACTTCACAACTGGACAAGTGTATTTAAAAGTTATTGAAAACGAACGCGAAGGAAAATATTTAGGAAAGACCGTTCAAGTCGTTCCACATATTACCGATGAAATTAAACGCAGAATTCACTTGGCCCAAGGTGACTCCGATATCTTAATCGGAGAAATAGGTGGGACCATTGGTGATATTGAGTCCCTACCTTTCATAGAGGCAATTCGCCAAATGTCCTATGATGAAGGAAAAGAAAATGTTCTTTTTATTCACTTAGTTTTACTTCCTTATATTTCTGCAGCCCATGAGCTTAAAACTAAACCTGCTCAGCATTCGGTGAAAGAATTAATGGCCCAAGGAATTAATCCTGATATTATTATTTGCCGTTCTGAAAAAGAAGTAGATAGTGATTCGTTAGAAAAAATTTCTCGCTTTTGTAATGTCGGTCCCAAAAATGTTTTTCAATCTTATGATGTCGATACCATCTACCGGGTGCCTCTAGCATTTCATGAGCAAGGTCTTGATGAAAGAGTGGTGCAGTTGCTTGGAATTTGGGCCGGAGCTCCAAAGATGGAAGATCTTAAAAAAGTGGTGGACCACTTTGATCATCCGCTTCGTTCGGTGAAAATTGGGGTTGTGGGAAAATACACTGACTTAATTGAATCCTACAAATCGTTAGATGAAGCTCTCAGACATGCAGCCCTTGATTTGCAATTTAAATTTGAACCCATTTATATTGATTCAGAAAAACTAGAAACAGAAACTGATCTGGAAAGAATTTTTAAAGATGTTGATGGTATTCTGGTTCCTGGTGGATTTGGAAGCCGTGGAACAGAGGGAAAGATTCGCGCAATTACTTATGCGCGAACAAAAAAGATTCCATTTTTTGGTATCTGTTTAGGTCTGCAACTTTCTGTCATTGAATTTGCTCGCCAAATGGCCGGTATAAAAGATGCCACCTCAGAAGAATTTAAATCTGGTGGCGATTTAGTTATTCATTACATGGATGGTCAATCTCGCGATGGAGCGAAGGGGGCAAATATGCGCCTTGGAGCTTATGATTGTAGTTTATTAAAAAACAGTTTGGCGCATAAACTTTATGCTGCTGATAAAATATCTGAACGTCATCGTCATCGTTTGGAAGTGAATAATTTATATCTTAATAAACTTCAAGAAAAAGGATTAGTGATTTCTGGATTTAACGAAGAGCTTAGCTTAGTTGAAGTGATAGAATTAAACGATCACCCATTCTTTATTGCTTGTCAGTATCATCCAGAGTTTAAATCTCGTCCGTTCTCACCACATCCAATGTTCAGAGGATTTGTTGAAGCGGCAGCCAAACAAACAAAATAATTTTTAGGAGCAATATATGACAAAAAAAAATAAATTACTTTTATACACTGGACCTTGTGTTCTAGAGAGTGAAAAACTTGTTCTAGAAATGGGGGAAAAATTAGTGAGAACACTTGAGCCTTATCGCAATGATATTGAATTACATTTTAAAGGTTCTTTCGATAAAGCCAATCGCACTTCAATAAATTCTTATCGCGGTCCTGGAATAGATGAAGGGATGCGTTTATTAAAACTAGTCAAAGACACATACAAACTTCCGGTGATCACTGATTTTCATGAAGCTTCTCAAGCAATGAAATTGGCTTCAGTGGTTGATGTCCTACAAGTACCAGCTTTTCTTTGTCGACAAACGGATATGATCGCGGCAGGTGCAGAGGCTTGCCAAAAATTTAATAGAGTCTTAAAAGTGAAAAAAGGACAATTCTTGTCGCCTGAAGAAACTAAAAACATCGTTGATAAAGCGACGACGTTTTTGCCAAAAGAGAAAATTCTTTTAACTGAAAGAGGGACAACTTTTGGATACAATAATTTAGTCGTTGATATGGCTTCATTTCAAATTATGAAAAGTTTTGGTGTGCGTACAGTTCATGATGCTACTCACTGTGTACAAAGACCTGGGGGGCTAGGGAGTGCCACTGGTGGCAAGCGAGAACAAATTTTGGTTTTAGCAAAGGCTGCCATTGCTGCCGGTGCCGATGGAATATTCATGGAGTGTCATCCAACTCCAGATCAAGCGCTTTCGGATCCATCAACGTCTCTTCAAATTGATGAGCTTCCCAGAATAATTGATCAATTGTTAAAAATTTATCAAGTGGTGTAAAAAATGGCCCATGTATTAGATGAAAAAAAGCAGCTTTTAGCTAACGCAGAAAAGTTTAAAGATCAATTATCAAAAATTAAAGTTTTAGCATTTGATATTGATGGAATATTAACCAATGGAGCGATGACTTACTTAAATGATGAAATTGGTTTTAACCGCACTTATCATATTTTAGATGGCTACGGGATGAAGATGATGAAGGATCTTGGTTTTAAGGTCGGAGTTATCTCTGGAGCGGACGGAGTTCCTGTTCGTAAAAGATTTCAAGATATTTTAAAATGCGATTTTGTTTTTTTAGGAAATGAAGATAAACGTGAAGCTTATAAAAATGTTTTAAAAATGGGTTTTAAAGATGAAGAAATCCTCTATATGGGAGATGAGTTTATTGATGTTGCCATTTTAAAACGTGTTGGCTTTGCCGCTACTGTTCCAAATTCCAGTGTGGAAATTCAAGAAGCAGCTCATTATGTCACCAAAAGAGAAGGGGGCAACGGAGCAGCTCGGGAAGTGATGGATATGGTAAGATACGCCCAAAATTTAAAAGCACCAGTTTTAGAATTTTAGTTTAAAAATAAGGGAAGCCTATGTCTGAAGATGAACAAACAAGACGATGGAAATTAAAACTTTTATTAGATGAAAGTTATGAATGGCCTTGTGAGTACTTATTCAAGTTTATTGTACCCATAGACCAGCTTCCACATATCGTCATTATTCTTAACGGATTTCATATCATAGAAAAACCATCAAGCGGTGGAAAGTATATAAGTGTAAGTGCTAAAAAAGTTTTAACTTCAAGTGATGAAGTTCTTAAAATTTATGAATCAGTAAAGGTGATTAAAGGAATAATCTCATTATGATAACAAGTACGACAAAATTTAGAGTGGCTTTAGTTGTTGGAGGCGGTGCTTTTGGGACAAGTATGGCCCAAGTTCTTTCTCATAACTTTGAAAAAGTCATTGTTAAAGTCAGATCTAGAGATGTGTACGAAGTTATGCAAAAAGGAGAAAACTCAGTTTATCTTCCTGGGACAAAACTTAGCTCGAATATTGTTCCCGCCCTCGAGTGGAGTGAAGTAGATGCTCAGACTGAAATCAATGGTCAAACAAATATTGATCTGATTGTATCGGGGTTACCAACGGCAGGTATTTCTGAATTTTTTAAAGAAAACTACGACCGATTCTTAGGGTATTTTGTTCGAGGGATTCCTTTGATGAGTCTTTCAAAAGGAATTGATCCTGAAACATTAGAGCTTGCCGATGATTTATTTTTTGATACTTTTCCACAATTTAAAGAAAACTTTACATTTTTAAGTGGACCAAGTTTTGCCCATGAAATTATGCAAAAACAAATTACATTAGTTACCTTGGCCGGAAGGTCAAAAAGAGTTTTAGAAAAAGTAACTATGATGACGAATACGGATTATTTTAAAATTTTACCTAGCTATGACATTAAAGGTGTCCTTTTAGGTGGAGCCTTAAAAAATATCTTAGCCATTGCCGGAGGAATAATTGAAGGTTTAGGTTTTAATCACAACACTCGAGCAG
>JAKLJM010000175.1 GCA_023151145.1 Bacteriovoracaceae bacterium
AATGCGATGTCAGAGATGAACAAGCGATAACAGAGTTGTTTCAATTTGTAGATAATACTTTTGGAAAACTAGATGTTCTTGTTAATAATTCTGGAATCAGAAAGGATCAATTAACAGCGACAATGTCGCTACAAGAATGGAATGATGTGATCTCGACAAATTTAACCGGAACTTTTCTCATGAGTAAACATGCTGTTTTATTAATGATGAAAAATCGTTATGGAAGAATCGTGAATATGTCTTCAGTTGGAGGAGAGATCGGCCTTCCTGGACAAGCAAACTATGCTGCTTCTAAAGCAGGTCAGGTAGCAATTTCACAGACACTTTCTAAAGAAGTGGCAAAAAGAGGCATTACCGTAAATAACGTTTTACCAGGATTTATTGATACTGAACTGATCGCTGATCTTCCTGAAGAACAACGAAAAGAATATATGAAAGATGTTCCCATGAGACGTTTTGGTAAAGTTGAAGAAGTGGCCCACGCGGTTCTTTTCTTCGCTTCTAAAGAAGCGAGTTATATTACAGGTGCCTCGGTTGCAGTTGATGGGGGATTGTAGTGAGTTTTAAAAATCCCAAAGAATATATTCCGCAACGAGAACCTTTTTTATTTATTGATGAAATTTTGGATATGACCGAGTCGTCGATACAAACGAAAAAATATGTTTTAGGGACTGAAGATTTCTTTAAAGGACATTTTCCGGGTAATCCCATTATGCCTGGAGTATTACTCCAAGAAGCTCTTTTCCAATCAGCAGCCGCCATGCTTAGTCAAAAAAGTGGTGCCGGCACAGGTGTAGTGACGCGAGTTCAAAATGCAAAATTTAAAAACATGGTTGTTCCAGGGGATGAACTGATCATGGAAGTTCAGCTGGTAGAATCCCTTTCAAATGCACATTTCTGCAAAGGAAAATCAACCGTCAATGGCAAAACAGTTTTGGTTATGGAGTTCGCTGTGGCCAATGTTGAAATGGTTTAATTTTTAAAAGGTCATAAAAATGTTTCATACTGTATCTGGAAAAAAATATATTCTCACTGGTGTCGCTAATAAAAAATCAATTGCTTTTAGTGTGGCCAAGCTTTTAAAAGAGCATGGGGCAAGTATTGATTTAGTTTTACAAAATAGTGATCTCGCTGAAAAAATTTCTCCACTTTTTCCAGACTCTACTATTTATATCTGTGATGTTGAAAAGCCATCAGATTTAGAAAATTTTCAAAACCAATTACTTCAAAAAAATTCTCTCTATCACGGATTTCTTCATTCCATTGCCTTTGCTAATTATAGCGAAGGTATTAAACCTTTCCATGAAACGAAATTAGAAGATTATCTTCAAGCGACGACCATTTCTTGTTTTTCATTAGTTGAATTAACAAAAATTTTACGCCCTTTTCTTGATCTCGATGCTTCGGTGGTAACGATGTCGATTTCAAATACCAGGGCCACTAACTATGGTTATATGGGGCCAATAAAGGCAGCTCTCGATTCGAGTGTGGCATTTTTAGCAAAATCTTTATCAGAAGTTTCACGCATCAGAGTTAATGCCGTTTGTGCTGGCCCTCTTAAAACCTCAGCTTCAGCGGGAATACCTGGCTATATTGACGGTTATTTGTTCTCAGAACAATTGACCATGAGACATGCTGCGCTTAAAACCGAAGAGGTTGCGAACACTGTCTTGTTCTTAATGTCGCCTTTATCAAGTGGGATCAACGCCACTGGAATCGTGGTTGATGCTGGGATGAGTGCAAATTATTTTGATTCAAAAGTAGTCAGTGCCTTTATTGAAAAATCTTTTAAGTAAATTTTCTTAAAAAATACATAACAGCAGCGATATACAGGCCAACTGCAATGACACTGACAAACAGAAATCTTTGCTGAAGGGCTTTTTCACTTTCAATATTATTTAAAATTTCATTATTTAATAAGTTAATTTCTTTTTCTAAGTTCTCTGTTCGGATTTGTTTAAATTGATTTTCCAGACTAATAGTTTTTTCATAAATACCATCATGAATGTTTTTCACATTTAAAATAAATTCATTTTGAACATTGGAAAATGTTAAAATCTGTTGAAGAATTTTTCGATCTTCTAAATAGCGGTTTAATTGATCTTTTTGCGGAGATAGTGCAAAACTTAATGAGTTAATAACTAGCTCTTTATAAAAATCTTTTTTGTCTAAAGTAAAAGTTATTTTATTAACCGTGAGTTTATCAACGGCCGGATTCAGGCCCAATAGTTCGGTATGGAGTTCTGTAATTGATTTCACGATACTTTCCTTCATATTTTTTTTCTTCAGGAAATAATTTTCAAACGTTAAGACAACGGAAGGTTGAGTGTTCAGTGATTTTAAATGTGCTAAGATTATGTCTTTTTGTGTGACAAAGACGTTCCAAGTATTATTTAAGACATCTTTTTCACTTCCAAGGTTTGCTCGTGCACGAAAAAGCTCTTCATTTAGAGAGTGATCTAAGCTTTTAAATTCAGATAAATCTAAACTAGATTTTTGGTAAGAAAATCCTTCTAGTAAAACTACATGATAAAAATACATTGCCGTTACAAGAGTAAAAAGTAACGTTGAAAGGAGAGTCATCTTCATGCGCATCTGTTTTTCCTAATTTCAGGGATTTAATTTTTATCCAATGTTTTGAGGCAATTTCCTTTAATTTATAAGTTGTTCAAATTTTAGTCAACGAGAAGAAATATTCATTCCTAAGCATTTAGGATTAGGCCATAAATGAAGATTCTCATTCAGAGCTATCAGAGTGAATGGGTTTTTTCCGATAGGATTTTATCCGATGGGGTGATGTGTGTTGAAGTTTTTCCTAAAAAAGCATTCAGGCTTATTTTATAAAATGTCGATCGTTGCACTCGGGTATTGTTTTACGTTACTTTTCTCTCATTCTTCTATGGCGCAGGTTTTTGAGGTCAGTGATCCAAAGTCATTAGCACAAGACTATATGACCAATTCTATGCCCACTCCTTTATATGACCAGATCGAGGATGAACTCAATCGTGAATATCAGGCCATCGGTGAAAGAGAGGCCCGTCGACTTCTTCAAAATAGATCATTGTCTATTATAGGTGGATTAAATTCAGTTGGGGTGAGTTTTAAAAAACCATTCTTAGATTTCACTTATTACGTCGATCGAAACTTAGCCCCCGATCTCTTTGATGATAAACGCTGGATCGTTACTGATACGATGAGTGTAACAATTGATGCTTCAAAAATATTTGGACGTTTGAAGAGTGAAGGAAAGATTGATTTAACGGAAAAAAATTTAAATGCCTTTGCAGGCTTAGTTTTTAAAAGAAGTTATACCTATGTACATTTTGCAAATTCCTATGAAGAAGGGTTGATGCGCGATTTTGAAAAACTTTTTTTTCCTTTTCGTTATTTTTCACCATCTAAATTGAAAACACTTTCGGCCAATGAATTCTTAATTAAAGAAGATAGCTTAAGTGTAAATGTTGGCGGTTTGGCATCAGCACCTCTGTACTCGGGAATAACAGGTATGGCCGGATTCTTGGCGAAATATCAACGGATGACGAGAATGGAAGCTTTTGGCCATGTTGTTTCAGAAGATGAAGCGGAATTAGAAAGCGGTGATCAAACCAAATTTCATCTCTCTTTTGAAAAATCTGAAGCTAAAAGTTTAGGTGTTGGCTTAGGTGTTCAACTAGAGTTCTTACGTTTATTAAAGCTCACGTTATTATCTTATGATTTCACTTATACTTTTGACAAAAGTCTTAAGCTTTATTTGGACTTTAAAAATAGGGATTTAGATTTAATAGAAAATGATTCCGCTGTTGGAAAAGAAATTCGGGCCATTCTTCGTACCCAAGATCCAAAAATAAATATTCTTAAAGATTTTGTTGTCTCTGAAGAAAAAAGAGAGTCGCAATTGAAGCGGTCTAAATACACCATCCTTTTAAAAGGTGGTGTCAAAGAAGCTAAAACTCAACAAGTTGAAATCGTTAAAGATAATAAAATTAAACGATTTTTTAAACATTATTTTGAAAATATAAAATACAAAGAAGATCTATTTTCTCGCCTTTTTAGTGGTTTTATTTACGCAGTTTTAAACATGGACGTAGGTGCCAGTAAAACTTCTAGTGAAACAAAACGTGTGACGATGGAATATGAAGGCGAGGCGGATTTACTGGCCTTAAATGAAACCATTGATGTTGGAGTAGAAGAGAAGTTGTCAGTGACATTAACGACAGTTTTTAAATCAAATAAAACGACGGGTTCATTTGGTGAAAAGTATAAAGAACGCGCCTTGTTTTATCTCGATCGTTTTTCTGGAGTAGATCCCTTAGCGACCTCAATGCTAAAATCAGATCACTTACGAGGACCGCTAACTTTACAAGGTAAGTACCAACTAGGTAGAGATGGGTTGATTTATTTAAATCGCCAACCTATTTCAACCATCTATAATCACTTTGAAGCATTATGTGACGAATATCCTAAGAGTGGCGTTTTTAATTTTAGAAACTTATTTGACCATTGTGAAAGATCATTACAGAAATTGTATTTGAATTATTATACCGATCTTCATCATGATAAAGTTACTTCTTTAGACGTAGAGTATTGTCGAGAAAAAGCAAAAAAATATTGGTGGCGACCAAGTAAGAAAAGAGCGTTTCTTAAGGATTGTTTAGCAAGTATTTCTTATAAAGAGAATAATCGATTAACTGACATACCACTTTATACGTTGAAAGATCTTTTAGATGGAGTTCAATCAAAGAGTTATTCAAAAGTTGATTACTATAACCTTTTTGGTGTTCAAAATATCTTTTTCTACGGTTCGTTAGAAGCAACCACTGAAGATCAACGCTTTTTTACCACTCATTTTCATGAGGGGGCATTTAAAGGCTTAGGGTTAATTGATCATTATATGCGTTTAGAGAATATGCGCTTTCCCGCTTCGGTAGTCATCGATTAATCTTTTAAGACCTTCTTCTGTGCTTATTTTTGGTAAATGACCAAAATCCTCAAAGGCCCTTTGATGTGAGAAATAGTGGCTTTTCCCTAGTTGTAGGGCCACAAATCTCGTCATTGGTGGATCAATTTTTTTAATTCCTAAAATTTTAAAAAACCCTTCGAGTAAGGCACCTATAAAATACGCCAAAGAAAGAGGAACTTTTTTTTCTACTTTTGAAAGTCCAATTCCAGTCATAATCGTATTTGTGAAATCCCAAAGTTTAACAGGCTCATTTTGTCCAATGAAGTAAGGTTTACCATTTACTTTGCTTGGATCATGGATCATTTGTCTAAAAAGATCTAAATGAGCATCGACCACGTTATCGATATAAGAAACATCAACTAAGTTTTCACCATTACCTATAATTTTTAAGCGGCCGTCAATATGCGCTTTAATAACTCTT
>JAKLJM010000176.1:0-2108 GCA_023151145.1 Bacteriovoracaceae bacterium
CTATTTAGAAGACGTTATCGCTAAAGGTGCTATCGCGGTTGTTTTTCAACAAAAAATCGGCAGACGTTTTAAACATTTAGTAAAACAATATCCAGAAATTACATTTATCGAAACAGAAGATACTTTACTTTTTTTACAAGAGCTAGCTCGTGAACATAAAAGACAATGGCAACTCGGTGGAGATAAAACCACCATTGCCCTCACTGGCTCAAATGGCAAAACAACTCATAAGGAAATGCTAAAACATCTTTTATCGACACTTTTCCCAGGAAAAGTTTTGGCCACTAAGGGCAACTTGAATAATCATATTGGAGTTCCTCTTACCTTGTTAGAACTATGTCCAGAGCATGACATTGCCATCGTCGAAATGGGCATGAATCATCGTCATGAAATTATGACTTTATGTAAAATTGCCGAACCCTCTCATGGGCTAATCACCAATATCGGACAAGCACATATTGGTTTTTTAGGATCGATGGAAAATATTTATTTTGAGAAAACTGATCTCTATCGCTGGGTAAAAAAGTATACCAATGGATTTGGAATGTTTGTGGTAAATGCAGATGATGAGTACTTGCGTTTATTAGATTCCTGTACCGGACTAACCACTTTTGGAGAAAAAAATGGTGATATAAAAGTTGTTGTCACCAACCATGAGATTCAGTTCAATTTTCGAGGCCAATTTTTAAAAATAAAAAACAATCAGATCCAAGAAGAATACAATTTGCGAAACCTGGTTTGCACCATGGTTTTAGCGATGAAGTTGTTTCCAAGTAAAGTTGCAGAAATAGCCAATGCGGCTTCAAGTTATGAGCAACCTTCCATGAATCGATCAGAATGGTTGAATCATATTTTCCTAGATGCTTATAATGCCAATCCTTCTTCGATGAAAGCCTCTCTTAATTCATTCATTAAAATTGTGAATGAAAAAGCAGCGAAACTAGATGATTGTTTCTTTGTCATGGGAGACATGAATGAGCTTGGTGATTATGCCGAGCAATTACACGCCGAGATGGCGAGCTACGTACATAGTCTTGGTATAAAAAATGTTGTTTTTATCGGAAGATATAAAGATTATTATTTAAAAGGAAATCCTAATGCCCTTGGTGGTTATTTAGAAAAAGAAGATTTCCTAAAACAGTTCCCGCAATTTAAATCCGACTATAAATGGATTTTTATTAAGGGAAGTCGTTCAGTAAAACTTGAAACTTTAATAGCATAAGGAAAAACCCATGTTGTACCACTTACTTTATCCACTAAGTAATATGATGAAATCTTTTAACGTTTTCAAATATATTACTTTGAGATCGTTTTTAGCGTTCTTGATTGCCACGGTTATCTCAATTTGGTGGGGAAAATATTTTATTCGTTTCATGAAAAGTAAACAATTTGGCCAAATCATTCGCGATGATGGTCCAGAATCTCATTTTAAAAAACGTGGCACTCCGACCATGGGCGGGGTTTTTCTTTTAGGCAGCTTGTTTTTCACGATGCTCATTTGCGGTAACTTCTTTTCATGGCCATTAGTTATAACATTAGGTGTAACGTTTTCTTATTTTCTTTTGGGGTTTCGCGACGACTATCTCAAAGTGCTAAAGAAAGATACTAAGGGAGTAAGTGCAAAAGGAAAGTTGGCCTGGCAATTTATAACGGCCTTAGTCGCAGTGTGGTCAATGATTGAGCTTGGCGTAATCGATACAACACTCCATCTTCCATTCTTCAAAAATCCAGTAGTTGATTTAGGATATGGCTACGTGTTATTTGGAGCCTTGGTTATTGTTGGCTCTTCGAATGCGGTTAACTTAACAGACGGACTTGATGGATTGGCCATTGGACCAATCATGATTAGTGCGGCAACTCTTGGGTTGATTACTTATGTTGCTGGACACAAAGAATTTTCAAATTATCTCTACATTCCCTACATTGAAAACTTAGGTGAACTAACTGTCTTAACTTCGGCGGTTATTGGTGCAGGAATCGGGTTTTTGTGGTATAACTCGTACCCAGCTCAGATATTTATGGGAGATGTTGGATCGCTTTCACTTGGAGGAACATTAGGAACAATTGCAGTACTTGCACGTTCTGAATTTCTTTTTGTGATCATCGGC
>JAKLJM010000176.1:2161-7537 GCA_023151145.1 Bacteriovoracaceae bacterium
AACCAGAGGTGTGCGTGTTTTTAAAATGGCTCCAATTCATCACCATTTCGAAAAAGTGGGCTGGCCAGAGACGAAAGTGACTATTCGTTTTTGGATCATCAGCATTTGTCTCGCCATACTGGCACTGTCGACACTTAAGACGAGGTAAGAAATGGAAATGGATCGTTTTCGCGGAAAAAAGATTTTAATTGTAGGGATTGGAAAGACTGGCTTTTCGCTTATTAATTTTTTCAATAAATTTGAATGTGATGTTCGTGTTACAGATATAAAACCGATCTTTGATTTAAATAAAGCGGTAAAAAAACTTAAGAAAATCGAACCAACACCAGAGATGACTTTTGGTGAACACAAGAATGAAGATTTCTTAGAAGCAGATATCATTGTTTATTCTTCGGCCGTAAATCCAAACTTGCCTCAGCTCGAGTTAGCAAGACAAAATGGCAAAGAAGTTTATTCTGATTTCTCATTAGCTTATAAACTTTGTAAAAAACCAATTATCGCCGTATGTGGATCTCATGGTCGTACATCAATTGCTTCGATGATCGGTTTCACATTAAAAATCGATGGTAAAAATGTTTTCGTAGGTGGTACATCAGACATGCCATTTATCGAATATATGATGCAACAAAATGTTGATGAGATTGACTACTGTGTAGTTGAAGTTTCTGCCGTTCAGATGAAATCTCTTCACGATTTCCATCCAAAAGTTGTGGTGTTCCCAAATGTTGGTGAACAATATCCAAAACAACATTTCAGCTCTCTCAGCGAATACATGGAAACAAAACTTTCTATCGTTAAGAGACTTTCTCCAGATGATATCTTAGTAGTAAACTACGATTCATTGGCGAATAATAATTTCTTTAGAAATGCTCATTGCCAAACATTTTGGTACTCGAGAAAATCTTTCGTTACAATGGGAGTGCTTGGAGAAATTCAAGGAACACATTTTCATGAAAGAAGAATTCACTCAAACATCAATTTTCACTCAGAGTTTGTGGTTTCTAAAATGCGCATTGTTGGACAAAACAATCGTGAAAACTTACTTGGCGCTATAACGGTTTGTAAGGCACTTGAAGTTTCAGACAAAGCAATTCAAACATGTATTGAAAAATTTCCAGGTATTCCACACCGTTTAGAATATGTGATGGAAAAAAATGGCGTTTCTTTCTATAACGATTCAAAAGCTGAAACGATGGAAGAGATGATTAGATCAATTAAATCATTTAAAGAGCCAGTGATTTTAATTTCTGGTGGAAAAGATAATGAAGAATTTGATTTTGATCCATACACTAACGACATGAAACAATACTCAAGAGTTATTGTTCTTGTTGGTGAGTGTAAAGAAAGATTAAATCGTGCCATTGGTGAAGGTGTTCAGACTTATATTGTTGGTTCATTTGAAGAATCAGTATTGTTTGCGTACCAAAAATCTAGAACAGGCGATACGATTCTCTTGTCTCCAGGAAATTCGTCGACAGACTTTTTCCGCGACTATGAAGAGCGTGGAAACTACTTTAAAAAACTTGTTTATCAGTTGTAAAAATTTAGGGAGCTTCGGCTCCCTTTTTTTTTGCAAAATAATTCTATTTTTCTGTTATGATTAAATTCATCAGGGAAGATTTATGGAACAAGTTTACGAAATAGATAAAATTACCAAACAACTTTTGTCGGTTATTGCCATCATTATAACGATAGGCTTGATCATGATTTATTCATCAAGCTTCATTCTTTCAACTGAAATTTACCAACACAGCTATCATTATATAGGTCGTCAGCTGATTTATCTGATGATGGGTTTAGGTATTGCGGTCATCGTCGCCAAAACCAAATATTCATTTTGGTACAAATATGGATACATGATCAATATCGCCGCCACTATGATTGTGGCCTTAACAATTGTAAAAGGTTTAGGGAACAACGTTAAAGGAGCCAGTCGTTGGCTTTCGGTTGGTGGATTTTCCATTCAGCCAGGTGAGTTAGTTAAATTCACCATCATCTTATCAGCGCTTTTCTTTTTTGAGCAATGGCATGCTATGGATCCTAAACAACGTGCCAAGCATGGCTTTACTTTATTACTTCCAGTCGCTTTACTGATTAAGCAACCTGACTTTGGTTCATTCAGTATTTGTTTTATCGTGGTTTCTTTTGTGGGATTCATGTCTTCATTTCCCAGAAAGTACTTCTATATTACTTTATTAGTTGGATCGATTTCCGGAATTATCATTCTTTTCTCTCAAGCGTACCGAGTAAAAAGAATGTTAACTTATCTAGATCCTTGGAAAAATCCTCAGGGTTCAGGTTTTCAAATCATTCAATCCTATATGGCCTTCGCCAACGGATCTTTTTTAGGCAAAGGGCTAGGAAACTCTAATGAAAAACTATTCTACCTTCCTGAAGCCCATAACGATTTTATTTTTTCAGTGGTAGGTGAAGAGCTCGGTTTTATCGGGGTCTTTTTGGTAATCGTGCTTTTTGTTGCGATGATCTATTTTGGTTTTAAATTAGTTTTAAAACTTCAAAACCGTGTAGCGGTTATATTGGGTGCATCTATTATCTTTGTTTTGGGCATCCAAGCGCTGTTAAATATGGGTGTAGTTTTAGGACTTTTACCGACTAAGGGATTGAATTTACCTTTCATTAGTTATGGTGGATCGTCACTTATCTGTAACTTTTTTGGGCTAGGTCTTTTGATGTCTGCCGTTCGGGGATGTCGGGAAGAATTAATTATTAAGGCCAAAAAAGAAGAAAGTTGGCAAACGGCCCAATAATCATCTATTTTCAGAACCTCTCTCTATATTAAAAATTATGACCTGGAGTCATTGTGTTTAAATTTAATAAAAATACGAAAATTCATTTTGTGGGTATCGGTGGAATCGGGATGTCGGGGATTGCCGAGGTTCTCATTTCCTTAGGCTATAATGTTTCCGGATCAGATGTAGCCTTGTCACAGAATGTTCAAAAATTAAAAAACCTAGGTGCAGAAATTCATATCGGCCATAAAGCAGAAAATTTAAATGGTGTGACGGTAGTGGTTTACACTTCTGCTGTTAATGAATCGAATCCAGAAATTAGTCGCGCACGAAGCGAAAATATTCCCATCATTAGAAGAGCTGAAATGTTAGCAGAGATCATGCGTTTGAAATACGGTTTGGCCGTTGCTGGAACTCATGGGAAAACGACGACGACTTCATTTCTTGCGACCATTTTATCAGAATGCGAGTTTGATCCGACTTATATCATTGGTGGGATTGTTAAAAATCTTCAAGGTCACGCTAAAGTTGGTAAGGGAGAGTTTCTGGTAGCAGAAGCTGATGAATCCGATGGTTCATTTCTTCTCTTATCTCCAGTTATGTCAGTTATTACCAATATCGATAATGATCATTTGGACCATTATGGTAACGAAGAAAACCTATTTAAGGCTTTCGTAGAATTTTCTAATAAAGTTCCTTTCTATGGTGTCGTAGCGCTTAATGCTCACGATTTGAAATTAAGAAAACTCAGTGGAGAATTAAAGCGTCCCCACGTGTTTTTTGGTATCGAAGGTTCGGGTTTAGAAAATGTAGATTTTGAAGCTAGAAATTTAGAGCTCTCTCCGTTTTCTTCAGCATTTGATATTTTCTACAAAGGAAAGTTTCAGACACGTATGAAAATTAATCTGCCAGGACGTCATAATATACTAAACGTATTGGGTGCAACGGCTCTCGCCCATCATTTAGATGTGCCATTTGAAAAAATTGCCAAAGCGGCAGAGAAATTTGAAGGCGTAGGAAGAAGGTTTCAACTACTACACAAAGAAGGATCGTTTGAAGTGGTGGATGATTATGGACATCACCCAACTGAGATTGCTTCTACGTTAAGAATCGTAAAAGACACCAGAGCAGACTTTAGAAAAGTGGTGATCTTTGAGCCACATCGTTTTACCAGAACAAGAGATTGTTGGGATACATTCCTTCATTGTTTTAACGATGCTGATGAACTTTATTTACTTCCGATTTATCCGGCCAGTGAACAGCCGATCGAAGGTATTACTACTGAAAGATTGATTGAAGATATAAATCGATTGCACCCTAAGCTTGCTCAGAAAGTTTCTAAAATCGATGATGTTCCTAGTTTGATTGATAGCTTAAAAGGACAAAACACTATTGTTGTAACTTTGGGAGCAGGAGCAATCGGGAAGGTTGCTAGAAAATGGGCAGGGGTTGAGTAAATGTTACCAGCAAATGTTGTTGAAAAATTAAAACAAAACTCGAATCTAGAATTAGAGCTGGATAAAGATTTAAGAAAATTTTCAACAATGCGATTGGCTGCCACCGGTGACATGGTGACGGTTAAAAATCTTCAGGGATTAAAAGATACAGTAAAACTTTTTTCAGAAAACAATATTAAGTATCGTGTCTTGGGATGGGGGGCGAATATCCTCTTACCCACAAAGGCGCTACATCCTTATATACAATTAGATTTTTCTTTTGATCGAAGCCTTTTAGATAATGTTCAACCTGAATATGTTCTACCTGCTTCAATCTCACTCGCCGTCCTCACTTCACATGCTGCAAAGTTTGGCCTTGTTGGCTGGGAAGTTTTTACGGGAATTCCCGCAAGCCTTGGTGGTGCCATTTTTATGAATGCCGGAACAAACCTTGGTGAGATTGGATCATTAGTTAAAGAAGTTAGACTTGTGACAAATAATGGTGAAGAAAAGTTGATCAAAATAGACAACAAATCTTTTTCTTATCGCCACAATCATTTTATTAATGATGGCGATGTTGTTTATCAAGCTACATTGGTAAATAAGGGACAAGATCCGCAAATTAGTCAGAAAATTAAAGACTATTTAGAAATGAGAAATCGTACTCAACCTTTAAAAGAAGCCACTTGTGGTTGTGTTTTTAAAAATTATCAAGATCTTGAACGCGGCTTCACTTGTCGTGCCGGACAATTTATAGATATAATCGGTCTGAAGGGATTTACTTATAAAGGATTACGAGTAAGCCCAAAGCATGCCAATTTTATGGAAAATTTTGGCGACAGCAATTATGAAGATGTTACGACGATGATTGAATTGATGCGAAATGAGCTCAAGCTTCAATACGGAGTAAGCTTCTCACCAGAGGTGGAGTTTTAAAAACATGAAGTTTTTGAAAGACAGAAAATTTATTATCGGATCACTCCTACTCGTCTTATTTGTTAGCACAAACGTTGTTATTTCTTCTTTTGGACCATCTGAAAAGTTTTCAGACTAACTCTCATATCGTTCAAGCCTTGGACAATGTCCTAATCGCCCAGCCGGCAATATGGCTTTATCAGTAATGAAGACTTTTGAACAAACTGGAAGTCTAAGAGATGTTAAGAAGAAGATCGTTCAAGAAAAATGGCAAG
>JAKLJM010000177.1 GCA_023151145.1 Bacteriovoracaceae bacterium
CAATCATTAAGCCAAATTGTTCTGGGAAAGCTACGGTTGGAGCATGGAGACCAAAATCTAAAAATAATTTTCCGATCTTGGCGATAGCTTGAGCTTTTGGAGTTCCAGCTTTTTCAATTTTCTCAAACGTCTCTTTTGAAATGGTAAGAATGAATTCGTGCATACGTGGTACTTCATTACAGTTTTCTGGTAACGAAGGATAAGTTGTTTTTAATTTTTCAAATAAATACTTGGCCGAAAGCACCGCCACGGCGGCCATGGTTCTTGTGCCTTCTGAACCTAGGGATTTAATATAAGTATATGCACGAATTTTATGAGCAAAGTTTCCATAATGACGGTGAAAGAAACCAATACTTTTTGGCGCTTTTACGGCCTTAAACTGACCATTATGATTTTCAATTTGGAAGCCTGGAAGGTAAGGAATGAGTCTTTCTGAAACGGCGACCATACCGTCGCCTGGACCACCGCCTCCGTGAGGGATTGTCCAAGTTTTATGAAGATTATTATGAACAGCATCTACGCCCATTTTGTTGAGATCAATCCAACCAGCAATTGCGTTCATATTGGCGCCGTCCATATAAACTAGTCCACCAACATTATGAATGAGATCACTCATTTTTTTGAAATCTTCTTCAAAAACTCCTGAAGTGTTCGGGTTTGTAACCATAACACCCGCTATTCTTTTTCCATGTTTTTGAACTTCATCACTTAATTGTTGAAAATTGATTTGCCCTTTTTCATTTGCTTCAATGGTCACAATTCCATATTGAACGCCATCCACAGTTTTTGTCTCATATCCAGCGTAGGTGGCCGTGGCAGGATTTGTTCCGTGGGCCGAACGAGGGATAAGAAGAATTCTTCTTTGAGCTTCTTCGCCGCGATCACGGTGGTAAGCTTGGAAGAGTTTTAATCCTACTAATTCTCCTTGAGCACCGGCCACTGGTTCTGTGGTTACACCAGGAAGACCTGTTATTGACTTAAACATTTCTTGAATGTTCCAAAGAATTTCTAAACACCCTTGTGCGTCTTCTAAAGGAGCTTGCGGGTGAATATCTGTAAAGCCTGGAAGCGAAGCCGCCCAATCATTGATATGGGGATTATACTTCATCGTACATGATCCTAAAGGATAAATATTATCGTCAGGACTTACGTTTTGATCAGCGAGCTTTTTATAAAAAGCTTTAATCTCTTCTTCTGAATAGTTTGGTAAACCAACCGCAGTATGACGTAAAAATGTTTCAGGAATTTCTGGTAGATCCTCATCATTTTCTTCAGCTTCAAAAGTATCCGTGAAAAATTGTTGAAGTAGATCAAGTTGTTCATCAGTGTGAATATCAAAGAAAGATAGAAGAAGAAGATTTCTTCCATCATTAATTCTCGTTGTAACATCCACACCTAAATGAAGACCGCTCAGGCGAGCTTTTTCAATAAGTGATTGAGTTGTTACCGGAATTTCTAATGTAAATTCATTATAAAAAGGAGTGAAAGGGAAAGCTAGCTTTACGCCTTTAAACTGCGTAAGTGTTCTACACATCTGTAGCGCGTAGTCTCTGGCGATAAGTTGAGATTCTTTCATCCCTTCTTCACCGCGCGCGAGGATACTTGCTCCCGCAAGAGTGGCGACAAAAGATTGGTTGGAGCAAATATTAGAGGTCGCTTTCTCTCGACGGATATGCTGTTCTCTGGTTGAAAGAACCATACAAAGAGATTCTTTTCCAGAAACGTCTTGTGCTTTTCCGACGAATCTTCCTGCTGTTTGACGGATATCGTTTTTATTTTTGTCGTTAAAACGAATTCCAAAAATTCCAAGGCCCGGGCCTCCAAAGTTTGGAGCAATGGCTAAGTGTTGTCCTTCTCCGACGATCATGTTGGCACCATTTTTTTGTGTTCCAAAATCTGTTGGAGGAAGTAAGCCTTCATTGGCCAAAAGCATAGGATCAATGACTGCGATTGATTGAATTTTATTTTGTTCACAAAAATCAGTCAGAGCATGAACGTCTTCAAGGTTACCAAAGTTATTCACTTGTGGATAAACAAAACAAGCAACCTTTGTTCCATACTTTGCATGAAGTTCTACAGCTTTATCATAATCGATAAGACCGGTTTTCTTATCAACAGGCACAGTGATGATTGAAAGTCCTGTTTCAACGGCCAAAGTTTTTAGTACTTCAATATCTTGAGGATATAGAGTCTCAGCAACAAGGGCCACTGATGAGTCTTTTACAAGTCTTACGGCCGTATTGATGGCTTCAAACATTGTCGTTGACCGGTCGTAAAAAGAAGCGTTGATAGCTTCAAAACCAGTTAGCATTGAAAGAGTAGAAGAGTATACCCAAAGTGTATGTAGCGTTCCCTGTGATCTTTCTGGTTGGTAGGGAGTGTAGGCCGTTGTGAGTCCGCGTAGAGCAGAAATATAAGGAACCACACCTGTTACTTTATAGTTTTTTAATCCATCACCAATAAATGAAGGCTTAACGGCATTTTTCTTAGAAAGCGAATCCATATGATTGATGAGTTCGTTGTAAGGAAGGGCTTCGGTGACAAAAGGAGCTTTGTCAAAATGCATTGAAGAGTCAATGTGTGCATAGAGATCTTTAAAATCTTTTGCCTTAATTGTATTCATCATTTCTTTAATTTCAGTATCAGTTGCGGAAATGTAATATTTCGTTAATTCTCTGGGAAGTTTTGTGGGGTCAAAATCTAATTTATGAAAGTTTGAATTTTCCATGTTACCTGCCTATTTCTCTCTGATCACGAATGATCTGTGCTGTTGTCATTTATTAACATCTAACTCCAAAATTTAGCTTCTGTCAGCGAGAAAAAGATGATTTTTCGCTGGGTGAAGCATTGTCTCACGAGAATATTTATTAACAACAGCTTAGAATTGACATAAACTGAGATTCTTATGACTCTATTGAACCAAAAAACTATCAAAATTTATCTCAATGATCTTCGAAATTATGATTTTGAGAAAGAACTTATTCAAGATAAAGTTACAGAGTATTTTCCTCAATATTTTCAATCTTCATTACAGTTTATTAAGGCCCCCAATGTTAGTGTTACTCGCGGAAAATTGGTGGGCTTGGAATTGTCGTGCATTGATACTATCGTGCTTTTTTTCGATGGGGTGGCCCTTTGGTTAGTGGGCAAAGATCAAGAAGCCATGTCGGTGGACCTAGATGAGATAGCGCGCACTCTTAAAATTCATCAAAAAGGTGTAGATCCTTTGTTACGTGCGCTTGGGGCCAAAGAAAGTCAGCTTCGGGTGTTTGATTTTACCGCTGGCACATTGCGCGATTCTATTCATATGATCAAACTAGGGCACCGTGTAACCGCATTTGAAAGACATCCAGTTATTTTTGGCCTTTTACAAAATGGATTGGAGCGTTCGAGTTTTAGACAAATGATTCACTTAAATTTTGGAGAAGCTAAAAATTTTACATTCGAAGATTCCTTGCGTCCTGATATTGTTTATTATGATCCAATGTTTGATGGGCATGAAGAAAAAAGTGCAAAATCTAGAAAAGAGATGGAACTTTTTCATCAGCTCTTTTTATTTTTACCACTTGAAGCGGAGTATTTAGTGGATGCGAAAAAGCTGGAGGAAAAAATCACTTTAGATTTTGCTCTTTCACTGGCAAAAAAAAGAGTCATTGTAAAACGAACGCCCAAGGCAGAAAGTTTGAAACCTCCCACATTTCAAATGACCACCAAAGCAGTGCGCTTTGATGTCTATCAATTATAATTTAGGTATAGCTATGAAAAAATCGGCCAAAACCATTAGACCATTTACGTTACCAAAGCTTCCTTTAGTAAAAGGGGATTTAGTCGAAGTGATTTCTCCCGGAAGTCGAACGACTCAAGAAGTAGAAGCCGTGGGATTAAAGGCCTTAAATAAATGGGGCCTAATTCCTCGCGTATGGAGTGACCCGACCGTGAGCTTTCATCCGTTTCACTCGAGTGATGATGATTTTAGATTTTTTGCACTAAAGTCTGCTCTTTTTACCACTGATTCAAAAATCATTTGGTGTGAAAGAGGCGGATATGGCTCAATTCGTTTACTCGAACAACTTCGCAGCCTAAAAAAACCAAAAGTTCAAAAATTGTTTTTGGGTTTTAGTGACATCACTACAATACATTTATTTTTAACTCAAGAATGGGGTTGGAAAACTCTTCATGCTCCTGTTGTCGCAAGTTTTGCCCAAAAAAGTTTGGCAAAAAAAGATTTAACGGAATTAAAAACCTTTCTGTTTTCCTCAGAAAAATATTCTTGGTTATCAAAAATCAAACCTATGAATTTTCGAGCTTTAAATGAAAAATCTGTGATTAAAGGAAAAATGTCTGGCGGAAATTTATCTGTGATCCAAACCACGCTTGGGACAAAACTCCATATTCAAACCAAAGGAAAAATACTTTTTCTAGAAGATGTTGGTGAAAGAGGTTACCGGATTGATCGCATGCTTTCGCATTTAAAAGAAGCCGGAGTATTTAAGGGCGTAAAGGCCGTTGTCTTTGGGGAGTTTAGTGATGGAAAAGAGCCTGACGGAGAAAGTTTTGTTACTTATGCCTTACAGCGTTTTGCCAATGAAAGTTCTTTTCCAGTCTTTAAGTCCAATGAGTTTGGCCATGGAAAAAGAAATAGGTTTTTAGTCATGAATCATGAATATCTCATTGAAAAAAATGTCTTAAATATGATTTAATAACTGCCCCACTTGAGTGGGGCTAGATTTAAGAAGTAATCTGCTTGTGAGTTACTTCTTAACATTTAATTTTTCTTTTCTCGTTTTATTTCTAAATTTTCTTACATCTTTTAACGTTCAGTCGAAGCTCTTCATTAAAGTAATCGATAAAAATATCCACGTGGTCTTGCAAAGAAGCTTGAGTCTTAGAGGTGTTCCAAGATCTTCGAAAAAGGCGATTCATATTCGCTCTAAACATCGCCAAAATTTGATTTATTTGAAAGAGCGGATCAAACGCACGTTGCTTCATTTCACCAAAGCCCGCCACCGTCGCTCTCTCTCCTTTATGTGTAAGATGTTTTGCCTGCGGATAGTTTTTTAAAATGATTCCAGGATACTTTTTGTGCTCGTCAGTTTTAAAAAGGCAATTGCTCGCAATGTTTTCACGAAGTTCAAATAACAATCGGTCTAAGGTTTTGGGGTGCAAATTTTGACGACGTCCATATTTTCTCTTTGAGATTTCAGCAATTTTCCCGAACGCTGGAATTTCTGCGACTCGCGCACCTAAAATTAGGCGTTGATTAGGATCGATCACGACAGAAATGGAAACAGGTTTAAGTTTTGTATGAATTGAAGCGATGAGGTCATCAAATTGGATTTCAGAAATTTGATTTTCCTTCATTTTTTGAAGTAA
>JAKLJM010000178.1 GCA_023151145.1 Bacteriovoracaceae bacterium
TGCACTGGTAGAAAATCAAATTTCAAAACCACCCGAAGACTGTTCGGTTTATAGTGATGAGAGATTAATTGTCCTTCGTAGTAGCGAGGATTATGTTTCCAAAAAACGATTTTGGTTGAATCTTGAATCGCAAGAGCTAATTTGTTAATTAACTCTTGCAAATTAAGTTTTAGAAAATTGTATTTATGAGGTGAGCTTTCCACCATGAAAGCCTCTTTTTAATATAAGAAAATCCGTTTTCTTATTAGTTAATCGTTACTTGTCTTAATAACTCTAAAGACTCAAGAGCTTTACCACATCCACGAACAACACATGTAAGTGGATCTTCAGCGATAGAAACAGGTAATCCTGTTTTTTCCTTAATTAAAACATCAAGGTTTGCTAAAAGTGCACCACCACCTGCTAAGATGATTCCGTTATCAACGATATCTGCAGCAAGTTCTGGCGGAGTCTTTTCCAAAGAAATCTTGATAGCTTCAACAACTTCTGAAACAGGATCAGCAAGAGCATCACGAATTTCATCAGAAGTTACTTCAATAATCTTAGGCGCTCCTGCAATAAGGTCACGTCCTTTTACTTCGTAAGTTTTTACTTCATCTTCAAATGGATAAGCATTACCAATAGCAATTTTAATTGCTTCAGCAGTTCTTTCTCCAATTAAAAGTGAATATTTTTTCTTAATATATGAAGCAATCGCTTCATCAAATTTATCACCGGCAACTCGAACTGACTTAGAGTAAACGATTCCTCCTAGAGAAATAACCGCTACCTCAGTCGTACCTCCACCGATATCTACAATCATATTTCCTGATGGTTCAGTGATGGGAAGACCAGCTCCAATCGCTGCTGCCATTGGCTCTTCAATTAAGTAAACTTCACGAGCACCAGCTTGTTCAGCTGATTCTTTTACTGCGCGTTTTTCTACTTGAGTGATTCCAAATGGGATACAGATAACAATTCTAGGCTTAATCAGTTTTGAGCCCGAAAGTGATTTATTAATGAAGTATTTAATCATTTCTTGAGTAACATCAAAGTCTGCAATAACTCCGTCTTTTACTGGACGAATGGCTTTGATCGAACCAGGAGTTCTCCCAAGCATGTCCTTTGCTTCTTTACCGACAGCCAATACTCGTTTGCCACCTTTTGAGCCAACGTGTACTGCAACCACTGAAGGTTCATTGACGATAATCCCTCTGTCACGAGCGTAAACTAAGCAGTTTGCCGTTCCAAGGTCAATTGCTAAATCATTTGAAAACCAATCTAAAACTGTTTTAAACATATTGTTAAATTTCCTTATACTAATTGATTACCATTGATAATGACGGATGGTCTCGCCTCTCTCTGCAATATCGGCCATAGCTTCAATACCAAGTTCAATATGAACATCAGTAAATTTTCTAAAGACCGCTTTTGCCGACTTTTTCGTCTTGATTCCACCCTCTTTTAAAGGACAGTCAGAGATGAGAAGAAGAGCTCCAATATTTACTTTACTAACAAAACAAGAAACAAAAAGGGCTGCAGTTTCCATTTCCACTGCAAGAACTCTCTCCTCAAGGAGATTCAGTTTAAATTGATCATCAAATTCCCAGAAACGGTAATCAGTAGAATGAATTGTTCCAGTTCTATAATCATGTCCATTTTCAACTAAAATTTGTGAAACGAATTTTTGAATTTTAAATGTTGGAAGTGCTGGCACTTGTGTTGGCAAGAAGTGTCCGGTTACACCTTCCGCACGAATCGAAGCAATTGGAAGAACAAAGTCACCAACTTCAAGAGATGGATGAACAGCTCCTGCTAATCCTAAAAATAAAACCGCCTTAGGTTCTACAACCGCAAGCAATTCTCCAATAAGTGCTGCCATAGCTGCACCAACACCAAACTCAATGATTGTCACTTTTGCTTTCTTTGACGAAGAAGCTTTGAAAGCTGAACCTTGAGTGTAGTTAGCATCAGGAAGAATGGCATTGAATCTTTCAACATAGTAGTGAAAGTTCGTTAAGATAATTTGTTTTTGAAAATCTTCAATTGAATGCCCAGTGTAACGTTCAAGCATGTCGATAGCGATTTTCTTTTTATCTTCGTTACCATGAATGCGACGTTGTCTGAGACGCTGTTTAATATCATCAATTTCTTTTAAAACTTGGCGCTTAATTTTAATCGTGTTTGAACGAGACGACTTAGATGTCGATCTTGCTGATTGAGATCTTGTGCGCTTCGCAGCAGGTTTCTTGGTCGCGCTCTTCTTGGCACCCATAGTCAAATCCATTGAAAATAATATTAAAATACTCACCTTAAAATCTATCATTTCACTTTACGGGATACAACAATTAAATATCAGATTTTTCATCGGAAACCGAAAAAAGATTTCATCGGTAGCCTCGAATGAAATGAAACTATGCTCATTGTTAAAATTGACAGAAAAACAGCTATTCACTAAACTGGCATTCGCACTTTAATTCAAAGCGAAAAAGGATGGAAATTGTATGGGTATGGGTCGTAAGAGCATCGCTCTAAAAATGAACAGAAAAAAAGCACAAGCTAAGAAAAAACTAAGAATTAAAAAGAAAATCGCTGCTGCTAAAAAATAGTCGCAGAAATAAAATAGGGGCCAAAAGGCCCCTTTTTTAATTCGCTAGCTCTATCCCTTCACGTTTTAAACGATAGGTGGTCATTTGTTTAATCCACACATCTTCGGTTAAAACCCACGATCCGCTCTCGCCCTTAAGCATTTTTACTTGCAGCATCGCTTTATCGAGATCTTCTCTTGTTCCAATGGTTCCTTGTGATTCAACGATGGCGGTAGCTAGTTGTAGAGCATCGTGACCAAGCATCTCGACTAACTTTGGCTGTTTTTTGTATTTACTTAAAAAAGCTTGAGTAAATTTTGATTCGTCAGCAGTTAGTGGCTCATCCACAAAAAACACATTTCCAAATCTATAACCTTCGTTAGTCATAATTTCTGAACGCCAACTTGGAACCCCGACAAAATTTGTATTAAAGGCATCAAAAAAGTTAAAGTTCGGCAATAATTGCAATACATCTCTTGGAAGTGCTGGAACAAACAACCAATCAAAATCCATTTGCGGTTGTAAATTTTGTAATCGTTTGATGTTTTTATTTTTCTCTAAATAAGAAATGTCATTCACTAAAGACATCTCTTCTTCTCGCTCTTTAGGATATTTAATTCCGAGAAGATTCATAATTGGGTCTTTAAAATCAACAGCATTTCTATCAAATGACAGAATAGATGTTACTGGATATTCTAGCTGTTTTGATTTTCTCCAAAACTCATTTGCATATGCTTCACCCAGATCACTTTTTGGATAAAGAATGGCTCCAGCTCTCCCTAATTTTGTGGCTAAGTTTGAATTAAAAATATGATGTACTTGAGATTCAATTGAACCTGGAATTTCAATCAATAAATGATTTTTTTCTTCTTTAGGAAGATATACTTGTGACAATGAAATAAAGGGAACTCCATATTTTTTTGCTTCAAGATATTCTTTGGTCGCCGATTGTGGATTTAATCCCCCAATGATGATCGCAGCTTTTCCGGTTTCGATAAGTTCTTTAACCGAGAATGCACCAGAAGCCGCTCCTGATTGGGAGTCTTTAATATCTAATTTGTATTTTAATTGTTGATTGCTTTCTGCATTTCGATTTAATTCATCTAACATGACATCAATCCCAGATAAAGCGCGCTCACCCAACTGTGCGCGATCCCCGGAAAGTGGCAATACAACTCCAATAACTCGAGGATCAATTTTTTCATCTTTGTTTTGCACTCGTGCTTTTATTGGTTGCAATTGATCCATGATTTCTTGATAACCAGCAAAATGTTCAATGACCCAAGTGAAGATATCGCGATACTCTTCTTCGTTACCTGAATTGTATGATCGCTCTGTTTCCTTTAATCCTAAATAGGCAACAGCTAAACTTTTTTCGTTCTCAAAATCTTCTAACATTCTAATTCTTTCAGTTCTCGTTAGTTTACTAAAACTTTCTTCTGCTGAGATAAATTTCGGATCTGCACGTAATTCTGCAATGGTTTTTTTATCAGCAAGGCCTCTTAAAAGAGAGGAAACACTCACTTCTTTTTTCCCTAAGTGCTGAGCCAATAAGGCGTGAAGTTGGTGATATTTTTTTGCTTCATTTTCAGGAAGAAGTTTAAAATCACACGTAGATAAAACGGCATACGCTTTTTCATTTTGATTTAATTTAAAATAGGCACTTCCTAAATTTAACGTTACTTGGGCAATTAAATTTGGATCGTCATGACCTAATCCTAGTGCTGTATCAAAAACTTTTATCGCTTCTTCAAAATTCTTTTTACCAAAATATATAACACCTAGAAGATTTTTTTTCGTAGCAATCTCTACTGGTTTTAAATTTGTATCTGGATAAGCTAATAGACCCGCTCTCGCTTGATCTAATTTACCTTGACGAAACTGCTCTTTGATTGGAGTCATTTTTAATTTGAACTCTTCAGAATAAAATTTGTTAGAATCAATCACTTCTCTTTCTTTTTTATCTTGAGCAATGACTCTTACTCCCGAGCAAGAAACAGAGATCAATAACGAGCCAGCAACAACTGTTGCAAGTAATACTTTCATAAAATCATCCTTTGACGATGCTAATTGCCCTCATATTTTACTAGATTTGACCCTTTATTCGAGCCTAAATAACGAAAAAAGCAAAAATATAACCCGACCCTTTGAATCAACTTAAGCTAGGCGCATGTAAAATTTACCAACTTTTCAGACTAATTGAGCTTAAAGGTGTATGAAGTGCTCAAATATTTTAGGAGTTTTCAATGAATACCATTTTGGGCATTTTAGTGACTTTTTTATTGCTACTCTCTTTCATGAATCCCAGCAATGCTAAAACTCACTTCGACAATGAATCAGATCTTGTAACCAAGGGTCCGTTTTACAGAGGTGAATATCGTCTTGGTCTTTATCAGGATTCAATTCTAGACTTAGAAAAAAGAACCCACATTGTTGTGATCGGCTCTGGTGTAAAAGAAGATTCTGATCAATTTTTTCAATCAGGTGTAGCACGAGCTTATCGATTAAAAGAAGTTTATCCCACAGATCAAGTAATTATCATGGGAAGTCCAGAAGTCATTGATCGCGGTGATGAAGTCGTTTTTAGTGATTTTAATGTGAATGTTTTTAAAACGGAAAATAACTCATTAACTGGTGACAGATTCTTAAATGAATTACTACCTTTTAAAAAAATCGCCAGTATCAATTTCTATGGCCACTCATCACCATGGTCAATTAAGCTTGGAAAATCTGATGCTGCTTTTGATCCATCCGCTCACAAAAACAAGTTACAAACATTAAAATCTCAATTTTTACCTGATG
>JAKLJM010000179.1 GCA_023151145.1 Bacteriovoracaceae bacterium
GGAAGATGCTGGGAAGATTCATTTCTCGGGTTACGAAAATGACAACAGAAAAGGATTTATTAAAAAATTAGGTTATTTACCTGAAAAAACCTATCTGTATCAACACTTAACTGGTTTAGAGTTTTTACACTATATCTCAGAAATTTTTGCCATTCCAAAAAGCGAACAATCAAAAAAAATAGCCTTCTGGTCAGAACGTCTGACTATTGATCATGCTTTATCAAAGCCAATACATACATATTCAAAAGGGATGCAGCAGCGTCTGTGTTTTGTTTCCTCTCTGCTCAATGATCCTGAAGTGCTCATTTTAGATGAGCCATTATCTGGCCTTGATCCAATTGGACGAAAAGATTTTAAACAGGTTTTTAAAGAGCTAAATAGAGAGCGAGGGACAACCGTATTTTTTAGTAGTCACGTGGTCTCAGATGTTGAAGAGATTTGTAATAAAGTTCTTTTTATCGAAAAAGGTAAAATGATTTATGAAGGGGCAATCGATAGCCTGATTCACAAAAACACCAACGATCTTTATAAAATAAAGTATTTTTCAAATGACATATTAAACGTGGAGAATGTCGCTGGAGATCTAAAAGATAAACGTATTTTAGATTTAATTGCCAAAAACGTTAATATCGTTGAAATTGAAAAAGATAAACCGACCTTAGAAAACATTATTTACAAAATTAAACCTCATGAATAATTTAAATTTTAAACACATCTTTTTAGTAAGCAGATTTACCTTTATTGAGGTGGTGAGAAGTAAGCTCATGGTGGCGATTCCTATCTTGGGATTTATGCTGGTTTTTGTCGCCTACATTGCTTCGTCTTTTGCTTATGGGGCGCCGGGAAGAATTGCCGTTGACGTCGGTCTAGGTCTTATGTCGATGTCAAACCTCTTTTTTGCTATTTTCATTGGCTCTACTCTTATAAGTAAAGAAGTCGACAGTCGTACGATTTATATGATTATTTCAAAACCTCTCACTCGATCAAGTTTTATCCTTGGAAAGATTTTAGGTTTACTCCTGGTTGTGATTATTAACGCATTTGTACTGGTGCTCATTTCACAAATTATTTACAGATTTTTTAATGGCGAATTCAATCAATTGGTCTGGTGGATCGGTCTAATGTCTCTCATGGAATCAACCATTGTTTTGTTAATTGCTATCTTTTTTTCATTATTCACCAACGTGTCTTTGACGGTCATCTTTTCAATCTTAGTTTGGGTCCTTGGTAGTGTTCTAAATGAAACTCAGAAGTTAATTTTTGTAAAAAACAACTTCCTATTGGAAGCTGTGACTAAAGTTATTTCAGTTGTGCTACCTGATTTTTCGAAATTTAATTTAAAAGATTTTGTTTTATATCAACAAAATGTAGAGATATCGTATTTAGTAAAAACATCATTGTATTTTTTACTGTATGCTCTCTTTATGTGTCTATTAAATGATTATCTCTTTAAAAAGAAGGATTTCAATTGATTGAGTTTTATTTTCTCACATTTTATTTTGGCGCAATCATTGGATCATTTTTAAACGTAGTCATTTTACGTTTACCAGAATCAAAAAGTGTTGTAACTCCGCGATCGAGTTGTCCTGTTTGCCACCATATGATTCCATGGTATGAAAATATTCCGATAGTAAGTTTTCTTTTCTTAAGAGGAAAATGTAGTCAGTGTAAAACAAAAATATCTTGGCAGTATCCATTAGTAGAATTGATAACAGCGCTCGCCGCCTTATTTTTTATTGGATTTGGCTATAGTGGTTTATCTTCTTTAACCGTCATCTTTTTTAAATTTACAATTTTTTGTCTTTTTTTGACCCACTTTATCATCGATATAAAGCACTATTTATTGCTCGATGTTCTAAATCTTTATTTAGCAGGTCTTTTTTTGTTTTACGGTTTTTTCTACCACTCATTCATCTTTATGGGTCTCGGGGCCGCAATCGGTGGAGGAATACCATACCTCGTTACTTGGTTATTTTATAAATTGCGTGGAAAGATTGGACTTGGTGGGGGAGATATTAAACTGTGGGCTGCACTTGGAATTTATCTTGGTCCACTGGGTATCATCCATAATATCTGGCTTAGTTGTACATTGGGAGCATTGATTGGTATCGTGATGATTGCTTTTAAAGTTATTTCTCGCGATGAACCACTGCCTTTTGGCCCATTCATTATAGTAGTTGCAGTAGTACAAATTTTTAAACCCGATCTTATTGCTTCTTTTTTGACTAATTTTATAGGTTTTTAGTTTAACTTCTTGAAAACAATCAATCTTTAAAGCTATAATGAAAGAACCAACTTTTCATGGATGAATATTTTGGATTTACAAAAAGAACTTGAATCATTTAAAGATAAATTATCTGAACTATTTTTCTATGGTTCAGCATCTGTTGTTGGTATTGATATCGGTTTAAGCGCTGTTAAGGTTGCTGAATTGATAAAAACTCAATCAAGTTACAAAATCAATAAATTCGTTTCGATCCCTTTACCAGAAGGCGTAATCATTGAAGATGAGATTCAAAAAGAAGATGATTTAATTGCCACTCTTCAAAAAGCTATTAAAATGGCAAACCCCTCATCTAAGTTTGCGGCTATTGGAATTTCAGGTCCCAATGCCATTATTAAAAAACTTCAACTTGCAGGTGGAACACCTGAGGAAATTGAAGATCAAGTAATGTGGGAAATCGAACAATACCTACCTTTCTCATCAGAAGATGGAAATATATCATTTCATGTTGTTGGTGAAAACCGAGGTGGTGGTGTTGACGTTATTGTTGGGGCGGCAAAGAAAACAGTTATTGCTTCTTTTAAATCAGTGGTTGAAGCCACTGGACTAAAAGTAAAAATAGTCGATCTCACCGCGGCTTCGACATTAAATGTTTTTGAGCACATTTATTTAGAAAAATTAAATGAAGAAAAATCCTATATCATTATTGATTTCGGTGCTCAGACCACCCAGTTATTAATCTATAAAGGAAAAGTTTTAGCTTTCTTTAAAGAAATAAGCATTGGCGGAGTGACCATTACAGAAGAAATTCAGCGCCAGATGGGTGTGAATTATGAAGAAGCTGAAGAGTTAAAAATCAATGGTGATGGTTCTGGAAATATTCCTGAAGAAATCATTTCTATCATCAATCAAGTGTTAGAAACATTATTTGCTGAAATTAAAAAAACATTAGAGTTTTATTCCTCATCGTCTGTTGATGAGCTTTTTGATTTTTGTGTTGTAACTGGTGGTGGGTCACTTATCGATGGAATCACTGATGCCATTGAAGAGTTAATTGGATGTCCGGTTGAACCGCTCAATCCACTTTCTTTAATGTCTTATAACCAATCTAAAATTGAGGAAGATCAATTGAACCAAATTATCTACACTGGTGTCGCAGCACTTGGGTTGGGGATGAGGGTGTATCAAAAATGATTGAACTAAACCTCCTCGAACGAAAAGCACCATTAAAACTCCCTAGTATTCTAGGTGTAGATCTAAATACACTTAATTTTAAGTTTTTATTTATTGCCGTTATTATTTATTACATACCTGGAATGTATTTAGAGTCATATCTAAGTAAAGATATTGAAGAATTAAACGTTCAAATCGCTACTGTTTCCACTCAAGAGCAACAGTTATCTTCAGAACTTGGAACTAAAGGTGATATTCGAGCGCAGTTAGATGCTTATAATAATCAGGTTGAAAAACTAAAAGCTCGAAGTGTTTCGGTTGATAATATTTTGAAAGAAAGAACAAATCCTAGATCAGTTCTAGAAAAAATTGCTAGAAGTATGAGTGATGAGATTTGGTTTGATACTCTTTCGATTAACGAGAATAAAGAACTTTCAATTGTAGGCGGCGCTTATACTCCACAAGGTGTGGCTAGCTATCGCGTGATCGGTCAATTTGTTAACTTGTTAAATGACTCCCCATTTTTTAATGGGACAGTTACGATTTCAAGCCAAAACCAGATCGAAGAAGACATCGATGGAGTAAAATTGGCATATGATAAATTTGAGGTGAAGGCCCAAATTAAAAAGTTTGATGCATTTATAAGGTAATAAGATGGGAATAATCATTAAAAACATTCACTTTCTGATTATTGCCTTAGGGTTATTCAACGCCTATATGCTTTGGGAAGAAAAGTCTGAGATGATCACGAACCTTAATGATCAAATCTCAGTGCTGAATAACTCAATTGAAACGAAGAAAAGAAATAAAAAAGAACTACAAAACTTTTTTAGAGATATTAATGAAGCTAAAGATCGTATTGAGCGAGTGGCTTTAGAAATTGAAAAAGCTCAACAACAGTTACCTGCCGATTTAAATGATGCTGAAGTTATTGGCTTTATTACTCGTAAAGCAGATGAGTTAAACATTAGAGAAATCAATATTTCTCCAGAAATGAAAGACGATGATAAAGGCTTTTATTCAATAAGAAAGTATAACTTCAAAGCTAAAGGAACTTACGTTCAGTTTTTAATTCTTTTTGAAAACATCTCAGACTATAAGAGAATTTTGAACATCGGAAAGGTTATCTTTAATCGTAACAATGTTCAACAGCGAAGTCGTTTCCAAGTTATAGATGGCGAAATTCAAGTCTGGGCATATCGATATAATACCGGCTATAAAGAAGATCGTGGAATTGAAGAAATTGATAAGAACCTAGCTACTGGTGGTGGTGCTCGTGGTCCAAAAGGTAAAAAAGCAGGAGGCGATAGTGGTGAAGACTAATGTATTAGTTATCGCATTTATGCTGATGAACTTTATGACGACAGAAACTTCTGCTCAAACGGCCGCACCAGCAAGTGGCCAAAAATATGAATTTTTAAAATCTAAAACTCAAGTTAAAAACCCTCTTGAGCTTAGAGATCCTTTTAAAAGAAAAATCGTTCGTAAGAAAAATCAAGCAAGCCAAGCTAAGAAAGATTCAGGGTATTATTCTGATGAATTAGGAATCGATAACGTTCCTATTGAAAGAATCAGAGTCGTTGGCGTACTTCTAGGTGAGCAAAGACGGGCCATGGTAAAAATCGCAGACAGAAACGATAATGAGATTTTCTATTTGCGCGAAGGCAGTAAAATAGGCCAAAACAACGCAGAGCTTCGTGCAATCCTGCCAGCAGGAATAATTCTGGTTGAAAAAATTAGAAACGTTTACGATCAAGATGAATATCTCGAAACAGTAATACCTATAACACAAGAGTAAACTACTCGGATTAAACTTTTAATTTTAATTTTTTAAAAGACTGTTATACTTAAATTAGTCCTTCAAACTACAACTTAGGGAAGAGTTGCCAATGAAAAAAGGATTTTTTCAACTATTTGTTGCCATAAATCTATTAACTAGTTTTTCTGCTTATGCAGCGGAAATTCTATTAACTTTACACAAAAAGGTGAAGTTAGTGAATTGGAGTTTGTCTTCGATGACGACAAAGTCCAAGCACATAAATTTCATGTCCAAGAAGACAAACAAATCATCGTTGATTTAAAAGAGGTTAAAGCCTCGGACAGAGTCATGCGAGCATTTGATACCTCAGAATTTTCTGGTGCTGTTGTTTTTGTTTCTGCCTATAAGAAACCAAAAACAACAAACGATATTAGAATTGCTCTTCAGTTAAGAGATAATGTTAGATCTGTTTTAAAAAGAAAAAACAATCGCGTTGTTTTAGAAATTGAAAATAGATATGGTGTCTTTTCTCAAAGTAAAGCTGAAGAAAATGCATCATCTAGTGAAAAAGTAGCCAACCTTAAAGAAGATACCGGAAGAGTTTTTATTCCAAAATCTGACAGTGTTGAAGATATTCTGGAAAACCTAGTACAATCAGGTCGTAAAAAATACATTGGTAAAAAAATCACTTTAAATTTTAGAAAAGTAAGCCCTTCTGATGTTTTAAAAATTATTGCTGAATCATCAGGCTTTAATATTATTCTTTCAGAAGAAGTAAAAAAATTACCAGATCTAAGTTTAAATTTAACAGACGTTCCATGGGATCAAGCCCTAGATACTATATTAGATATCGGAAAATTAGTGGCGAGAAAGAATGGAATGATTCTTACCATTGCACCGTTTGCAGTTGTTGCTAAAGAATTAGAAGAAGAAGCAAAAGCTAAAGCAGCAACAAGATTAGAAGAGCCATTGGTGACAAAAGTTTTCGCCATCAGCTATGCCAAATTAGATGACCTCGAGAAAATTCTTTTAGATTATTTAACAAAAAATCGCGGTGTAGTGAGAAAAGACGATCGTACTAATTCAATTGTTGTTAAAGACACAGCAGAAGCAATTGAAAGAATGAAGAAAATAGTGGAAGTGTTAGATACACAGACTCCTCAAGTTCTCATTGAATCTAAAGTAGTAGAAGTTGCAGAAGTTCATGCCAAAGAAATCGGTTTAGAAAATGGGTTATCTTTTGGATATGATCCTGTTGTAAATACCAGTGCGCTTGAAGCAACTGGGCCAGGTTTTACATTTTCAACTGCACCGAGTGCAGAGAGAAATCTTTTTGGAATTCAAATTTCAAGATTAAGTCGCTTGGTTGATTTAGATTTTAGATTACGCTTAATGGAATCTGAATCAAAAGCTAAAATTGTTTCAAGTCCTAAAATCATTGCCATGAACAAACAACCGGCGAAATTGTCTTCGATTGAAAAATCTTGGTATGGAGATACTACAGTTGATGATAACGGAAACACTACGGTAACTTGGAAGTCACAAGATGCCGCACTTGATTTAGCGGTAACTCCAACTGTAACCAATGAAGGGGCAATCGATCTTCAAATTTCAATGAAGAAAGATTCACTTGGATCAAAAATCGATCAAACGTCACCCTCTGATTCAACGGCCAGAGTCTTGGAAACAAAAGTATTAGTTGATAACGGATCAACGATTGTTTTAGGTGGGATTTATAGTTTTACTCAGACGGAATCGCATTCTGGGATACCGTTCTTAAAAGATATTCCACTTGTTGGTTGGTTATTTAGAACAAAATACAATCCAAGAACGGATAAAAAGGAACTAATTATTTTCCTTACTCCTCGGATAATCAACCAAGAAGAAGCTGGCTTAGTTGATAAGGGTTAATCAGGAAAATAGATGAAAGATAAGAAAGGTCTCTTATCCCCATTATTTTTAAAGTATCAAGCGGAATACGAAAAAAATCCGAAATCTAGAGTGTTTGCTCCATTGGCAGAGATGTATCGAAAAATCGGTATGGCCGATAAAGCAATGGAGATTCTAGCTCGAGGAATTAAGTTTCACCCTTCATATGTGCTGGGCTATTTAGGAATGGCCAGTTGTTATTATGATATTCAACAATATTCCTTATCCTNNNTCAAAGACTATTTGCAGATTCATGTGTTGCCCTAGGAAAAAAAGAAGAAGCACTAGATACATATAAGTATTTGCTTTTTATTTTGCCAAAAGACAAAGAGGTAGCTGAACTAGTTACAAAGATTGAAGAAGAATTACATAATCTCTATAAACCAATCCATCGTCCAATTACCATTCCAGAAAGCAATATATTAAATGAACGATTGGATGAGGAAGAATTCCATTCTCCTCAATCAAAAATTATTGATCTAGATTCATGGGTTCAATTGCCATTAAATGATAAAGCACCCATAAAAACAGATCGATTATCAGTAGACCCATTAGACTGGGAAATGCAAAAAACGAAAACGGTTTTTGAAAATATTCCAGAAGAAGTAAAACCAGAAGAAAGAAAATTTTCTGTCGTTTTAGATTTATCAAGCGTTAGTGAAAACGTGCCTCCATCTAAAGAGGCGACAAATACGGAAATCAAATTAGAGAAAACTGAACAGGTGCAACAGGTTGTTGGACCGGCGAATAAAAGAGCAGCGCCAATCATTACTCACACCTTAGTAGATCTGTATATTGGACAAGGACATATCGAAAAAGCCCTAGAACTTTTAGAAAAAATCCTGCTACTAAATCCTAACGACATAAAGACTCACGATAAAATTATAGAAATTAATCAGCTCCTTCAAGACACGATCGACTCTGAAAAGTCGAACCAATTAAGTCGTCAGATCGATTTGACTGAACAAGTAACAG
>JAKLJM010000180.1 GCA_023151145.1 Bacteriovoracaceae bacterium
AATTGCCACAAATATTTTGATCAAGATCCAATGAGGGAGTATTTTGAAGGTAAAAAAGAAGGTGAATACCGAGTTCTATCTAGCGAATTAATTGCGATGTCAAAAGTTGGCGATATTCAAATGATTAAACCTGGTAGCGAAGCGGTTTATTATTATTATAGAGGGCGAGGTTCACAGAAAGATTTTCTTTATGAAATTAGAGCGCTGGCCAATAAACCTTATACTTTAACAATCTATCGTTATTTACCGACAGAAAAAGAAAAAAATCCCTATAATCTTCCTGATCTGTCAGGAGAGTCATTAAGAGATACTTCAAGTGATTCATCTGGCACTAATAATTTAGGATTAAAACTTCCACGGATTTTAGATCCAGTGGAACAAGTCGTAACTGAAAAAGATGATCCTAATAATTATCTCAACATGGAAATGCGTTTAGAGAAAAGAGGAAAATATTTGCCAAAAGATTTGCATTTTATGCAGGCAGGAACAGAGTTAAATCTACTAGATGTGGCAGATCTAAAAAGTGAAACAAAACTTTCAATTAAAGAGAGAATTTCTCGCTGGTCGCTCAAGTCTCATGAAACCAAAGAAGACTGGCTTCAGCTCGAATTAAAACATAAAGGGGTTAATGAAATTGGCACAAAAGTTTCAGTTCCTTATAGTTTAACTTTAAATGAAGGATCAGGTCTAAAGGCAAGAGGCCATGTAAGCGAACAAATCGATAGAAACGGCCCTGATGTAGATAATCAGTCTTCTCATCGTTCACTTTCTCTGGTGTTAACCAATCACGATCTAGAAATCGTACGAATGGAGGCGAGAAAGTCTTATAATGGTTATTCTTCAGTAGTTCTTCAGCACGGGAGAGCACTTGCTCCCAATGAAACGATCTCCGTGAGTGGGGGATTTCGTGAAGATACCGCAGGTCATGCTACATTTATTGGATTTCAACATGCTAAAAGAATTAAAGATACAACAACGCTTATTTTTGACGTTCGCTTAGACTCCCAAAATAAAACAACCCTAATGTATCAAGTTCATCACAAATTCTAGACTTAACATCAATCATTTTTTTTGTTATAACGACAAGCTCGAACGAGTTTTAATTAAGATAGGAATAAATATGAAGAAAGCTGCTACTAAAAAATACAATAGACGTTTAAGAATAATTTGCTGTGATTATATCAATCCTCAAAAAGACAATAAATCTTCCCTTCAAAGAAATGGTGCCATTGTTTTAACTCCAGTTGGGAAATCGCAATTTAAAATTTTAGATTTAGGTCCTGTTGAAAAAATGTTTAAAAAACATGGGCAAAAAGAAGTTGAGGTTATGGATTTTTCCACTCAATTAGTGATCCCAACTTTTTTTGATATGCACTTTCATTGGGTTCAAGACGCTGTTCGTTTAATGCCTAAAGATTCACTGCTGGAATGGTTATCTAAGTATACATGGCCTTATGAGGCAAAGTTTAAAGATAAAAAATACGCAAGTGATAAGGCCAAATTATTTGCCCGTGAATTAGTTCGTGTCGGAACTCTTGGTGGAGCTTGTTATTCATCTTTGCATGCTCATTCCACAGATTTGGCCATGAAAGAATTTGTCGGAGATTTTATTGTAGGAAATGTTTTGATGGATATGAATTCTCCGGATTACTTAACTCATTCGACAAAAGAAGGACTTAAATCAGTTGAGACTTTAGCTAAAAAATATAAAGAACGTTATGCACTTACTCCACGTTTTGCCCCAACGACAAGTCCTGAACTCATGAAAGCAGGTGCTAGTGTGGCACGGAAAAATAAATCATTTATTCAGACTCATTTAAGTGAAACCAAAAATGAAATTGATTATGTTTTATCCATTTATAAAAAATTAAAGGGTTTTGAAAAAGTTAAAAGCTATACTGAAATTTATGAAAAAACGGATATTCTCTCTTCAAAAACGATTATGGGACATGGAATATACTTAAGTGACTCAGAGTTAAAAACTTTGGCCAAAACTAAAACGGCCATTGCTCACTGTCCAACTTCAAATGCTCCAGTAAAAGAACTGGGTCTAGGTTCTGGTCTCTTTGATTTTAATAAAACCGAAAAATTCAAAATTCGTTGGGCACTTGGTTCTGACATTGGCGGCGGTCCATTTCTTTCGATGTTTGATGTGATGAAAAGTTTTGTGCAACAAAATAAGAAGAAAAAAAATGGAGCGACTTATGAAAAAGCTCTTTATCGTGCCACTTTAGCAGGAGCTGAGATATTAAATCTCGATAAAGAAGCAGGAAATTTAAATGTAGGGAAGTGGGCAAACTTTCTAGTTTTACCCGCTCCTAAAATTAAAAAAGATGAAACGACCGAGTCTGTTTTAAAGTTGTTATTAGAAGATAAAAAACAACAAAGAACTGATCTGGATTTTCTTGTCGAACACACTTTCTATAAAGGTGAACTTTTTTATTCTAAAGTTTAAAATCAATTTCTACAGGGCAGTGATCGCTGCCCTGAATATCAGTGCGGATTCTCACATCAGTGATTTTCTTATAACCAACATCATTGGCAAAAAAATAGTCTAATCGCCATCCAATATTTCTTTCGCGGCAATCCCCTCGATAGGTCCACCATGTATAGGCATCTTTTTGTTGAGGGTTTTTTTCTCTGTAAACATCCACAAAACCATTGCTAATCATTTTGTCTAAAAAGGCTCTTTCATGGGGAAGAAATCCCGTGGTTTTTTCATTGGCCTTGGGATTTTTTAAATCAATTTCACGATGGGCAGTGTTGAAATCACCACAAAGAAAAACCGGAAGCCCCGTTTTTTTGTCTAATTCTTGTGCTTTTTTTAAAGCGAGTTCGCTAAAAGATAACTTATAATCCACTCGTGAATGATCTCGTTGCCCGTTGGGATAATATCCACCTAATAAAATAAATTTTTGAGTATGTACGATCTGCATTCTGCCTTCAATATCAAAATCTTTATTTCCTAATCCATTTTCCACATGACATTCAAACGGTAATTCTTTTTTGACAAAAGTCATGACACCCGAATAGCCCGGACGTTCAGCAGAGTGAAAAAAGAGTAAGTATTTTTTTTCGATTTCATTTAAAAGAAGCGAAACTTGTTCAGGTTTTGCTTTGATTTCTTGAAGATTCAAGATATCGGGAGCATCTTTTTCCAGGTATTCTTCTAATCCTTTGCCAAATGACGCTCTGATTCCATTTACATTCCAGGTAGATAAAGTGATTTTACTCATAATTTTTAAAGTCTCCTATCTTTTCCCTTGTGGGAATCTAAAACCAATATTAAGATAATCTAAAGGTTGGTTTAGTAACCATTCTTTTATTAGTAATCAGTGTTTTTTTTATTTATCGATAAATTTTGACATAATATAGGAGACTGACCATGCGTTCATTTAAGCATATTGCAAAGCTGATCCGCACGAAGCGTATCAATCACCCTAAAAACTTTTCTCAATCCGAACTCTCACAGATGCTTGGATACAAGAATGGACAGTTCATTTCTAACGTAGAAAGAGGTCTTTGTAACGTTCCATTGAAGATGTTAAAAAAGATTTCTGATGTTTTAGATATTCACCACGATGAATTAAAGCAAGCTATCTTAAAAGATAACGAAGAAACTTTAGATAATTTCTTCAATAAATATTCAACTCCAAAAGCTGAATCAATGAAAACAAATTCAGGAATTATTGTTTAATCAAGATAACTGAAATTTGATGAAATGTTACTCTCCATAAAAAAAAGGAAGCTTTTGCTTCCTTTTTTTATTTAGGGACTAAAGACCTTTATAATTTTTGTAATCTTCATAAGAGCCAGACGACTCTTCTGTATCTTCTGTAAAATCGGCCCTGGCTTGTGAAGGTAAGTAGTGTGGGTCCTCAAATTGATTTCCTTCAACTTCTAATACCCCTGTTTTTGGCAGTAAATGATTTTCTGAGTAAATCAAATCTTCTCTTTTTCCATTGGTTTTAATTAGTAAATAATCACGAATTTCATCTGTGCATTTGTCTTCAAAATCTCTTAGATCATAGAGGGTTTGATAGAAATTTCTTTCGAGTTTATTTTTTTGTAAATGATCTGCCCGATAATAAAGTTCAAAATATTTTCTGCGAGCAATGAGATGCTGGTCGAGTAAGTTTTGGTATTTTTCATAAGCGCGATCTAAATGAGGAGGTCGTTTTTCACTTAGAGGCACTGGTCCTTTTGGAACATGCGCACTTGCCCCGCGTTTTGGATAGCGATTGCGCCGATTGTTTCTTCGGCGATTGTTTGAGCTTGGTTGTCCACCATTAGCAGAGGCGTTACGTTGATTGTTATGTGGTGATGAGGGATTTGAAGAGTTGTTGTTATTTTGGCCATTACCTTGGGCATTGTTGCCCTGGGGTTGGCGTTGTTGTGGGTGGCGCTGTTGTGAGTGGTGGCGCTGTGGCTGGTGTTGGCGCTGTGGTCTATTGTTGCTCGGACCTTGAGGGTCTCGAGGGCGATTATTATTTTGATTATTAGAATCATTCATAGTGTTTTTCCAGCTAAAGTGAATACCAGTATTAATCATACGAAACTCTCGAGTAATCGTAAAGCAATTGGTTCTATTCGTTGCCAAGACGTAGGAATTTGGCCATTATGAACACAAGTTTTATCATCGGAAATACCTCAAAAAAATATAAGGAGTCATTATGTCTTCAAAGAAAAGAGTAAAAGTAGCAGTTACAGGCGCAGCTGGACAAATTGGTTACGCGTTATTGTTTAGAATTGCTTCAGGACAAATGTTTGGTTCAGACACTGAAGTAGAGCTTCAGTTAATTGAACTAGAGCAAGCTCTCGGCGCATTGAAAGGTGTGGCGATGGAATTAGACGATTGTGCTTTTCCCTTACTTAAAAAAATTACATGTACTTCAGATTTAAATACTGGTTTTAAAGATGTTAATTGGGCGATTCTTGTTGGATCGGTGCCAAGAAAAGACGGAATGGAAAGAGCTGATCTTTTAAAAATTAACGGTGGAATTTTTACTGCGCAAGGAAAAGCGATTGCTGATAATGCTGCCAGTGATGTAAGAATTTTTGTTGTTGGTAACCCATGTAACACGAATGCTTTAATTGCTATGAACGCAGCTAAAGGTAAAGTTTCAGCGGATAGATTTTTCGCTATGACTACTCTTGATGAAAATAGAGCACGTACTCAGTTAGCACAAAAAGCAAACGTGGATGTAACGGCCATTTCTAATATGACGATCTGGGGGAACCACTCTGCAACTCAATACCCAGATTTTTATAATGCTAAGATTAACGGTAAACCAGCTCACGAAGTGATTACTGACACAGAATGGTT
>JAKLJM010000181.1 GCA_023151145.1 Bacteriovoracaceae bacterium
GATAGAGAAAATGAAGGTGATTTTATTATGCTTGCAGATAAAATTAATCCTGAAGCTATTAACTTCATGGCAACAGTGGGAAGAGGTTTAATTTGTACTCCGCTCTCTATTGATTACGCCAAAAAACTTGATCTCTATCCAATGGTTGGAAATAATTCTTCTCAACACGAGACGGCTTTTACGATTTCAATTGATGCTCGCGAGGGAATTACCACTGGAATTTCAGCCTATGATCGGGCGTTAACAATTAAAAAGATGGTGCAACCAGAGACTTTACCAACAGATTTTGTTCGCCCTGGACATGTTTTTCCATTGATTGCAAAAGATGGAGGGGTACTTGAAAGAAGAGGACATACTGAGGCGACTATTGATTTTTGTCGTTTAGCAGACTCTGAACCTGTCGGAGTTATTTGTGAGATTTTAAATTCCGATGGCACTATGGCACGAGGAGAGGATCTCTTTGCGTTGGCAAAAACGCATCAGCTAAAAATTTCAACAATTGAATTATTAGTTGATTACTTAGAAAAAAAGCTTGGGATTCGTGATGTTGCAGCAACATCTCTTCCTAAATATGCCCTGGAATCATTTGTGAATTTCCCTACCAAGTTTGGGGATTTTAATATTGCTCAATTCAGAAACTTTTCGACCCAAGAAGACCTTACGGTCATTGTTAAAGGGGAATTTTCTCAAGCGGATAATGATTCGGTTTTAGTACGTCTTCATTCAGAGTGTTTAACGGGAGATGTTTTTCAATCTTTTAGATGTGATTGTGGAGATCAATTACATTTTGCTTTAGAAGAAATTGAAAAAAGAGGAAAAGGACTTATTTTTTATCTTCGCCAAGAGGGAAGAGGAATTGGTCTATCTAATAAACTCAAAGCATATGCCCTTCAAGATCAAGGACATGACACAGTTGAAGCAAATTTAATTTTAGGTTTGCCAGCTGATGCCCGAGTTTATAATCAAGTGAAAGACGTTTTTGATTTTTTCCATATTAATAAAGTGGAGTTAATGACAAACAATCCGGATAAAATTAATGCAGTTAAGGGATTAGGAATTGAAGTTTTAAGATACCCAGTTAAATCGCGGATTAGAAAACAAAATCTAACTTATCTTTCAACTAAAGTAGAAAAAATGGGTCATCAAATTGATTTAGATAAAAATGAGAATGAATAATTAGGAGTAGAATATGAGTACTGGACAGACAATTATTGGAAGCCATGATGCCGCTGGATTAAAGTTTGGTATCGTGGTTGCAAAATTTAATGATTTAATTACTGAACGTTTACTTGCCGGTGCAAAAGGCACTTTGGAGCAAGCTGGCGCAGAGAAGATCGATATTGTTTGGGTCCCTGGAGCCTTTGAAATTCCATTAGCAGCTTTAAAGATGGCCCAGTCAAAAAAATATGATGGGATAGTTTGTTTAGGTGCAGTAATCAGAGGATCAACTACTCATTACGATTACGTTTGCAATGAAGCAGTGAAAGGAATTAGCCATGTTGGCCTACAAACTGGTGTACCTGCTAGTTTTGGAGTTTTAACGGTGGAAAACTTAGAACAAGCCTTCGAAAGAGCAGGATCGAAACTAGGAAATAAAGGTTCTGAAGCAGCTATGGCCACACTAGAAATGGTGAATGTCCTTAAAAAAATTTAAAAGCAATTTTTGATAAATTGATTAACGGCTATCTTTAAATCATCGATAGAACCTTGGTTCTCGATGACAATCTTAGATAGCCGTTTTTTTTCTTCGATAGGTATCTGCTCTTTTAAAATGGACTCCGCTAACTCTCGGTCAATTTGATCCCGTTTCATCAGTCTTTCTAATTGAGTTTCTTGTGGCAAGTAAACACAAACACTCAAATCAACAAGCTGATCTAATTTTTTTTCAAACAATAGAGGAACATCATAGATTATGACTTGAGGTGAATTGAATTCATTAAAAGCCATTTTAAATTGCTGAGGTATACGTTGGTAAATAAAGTTTTCAACTTGAGTTTTGATTTCTGATTTTTCAAATACTAATTTTCGAAGAGATTTAAAGTTAATACTCAAATCTTGATTTAAGCATTCAGGGAAATGGTTTTTGATAAAATCTTTCGCCTCTTGGGTGGCATAGATGTTTTTCACTAATTGATCAGCATTAATGACGGCAAAACCACTCTCGGCAAGTAGCTTGGCAACTGTTGATTTTCCAGTGGCAATTCCACCAGTAAGTCCAATGACCGGAATCGGTAATTGATAGAGTCTAGCCTCTGGAGATTTAGAAATAAAATGAGATTTTAGTACTAATGTATTACTCATTATTTCATTTTGGTTTTTTCTAAATGTTTTGCCAAGTTCCAATATTCGTCCATTTGAGTTTGATTCATATTTTCTAGAATCGCCCCTTTTTCTAGCATGAGATCTTCCATTTGATTAAAACGGCGAATGAATTTTTTATTGGCATCGCGAAGAGCATCCTCTGGATCTATGTCGAGATGTCTTGCCAATTGGGCCATGGAGAAAAGCAGATCTCCAAGCTCTTCTTTTACTCGTTGTTTATTGGGAGTGGTTGGACTTAGTTCTTCTTTTAGTTCTTGCCATTCTTCTTCAACTTTATAGGCCACTTGAGAATAGCTATCCCAATCGAATTTAATATCATTAGTTTTTTTGCCAATTTTTACCGACGAACTTAAGGCAGGCATATTGAGGTAATTGGCAGTAATGCGGTGATGAGTTTTTTTAGCATCATCTTTTGCTTTTTCTTCTTCTTTGATACTTGCCCAGTTTCGTAAGACGTCTTCAGCATTAAGAGTGCTGTCCTTTTTTTCAAAGACGTGCGGGTGACGTCGAATCATTTTTTCTGTTAGCTGATGGGCCACAGATTCTAAATCATAAGCCTTTCTCTCTGAGGCTATTTGCGCATGAAGAACGACCTGTAAGAGAACATCCCCAATTTCTTCTTCCATTTCTTTATCTGAGTTATTTTCAACGGCCTGCATGAATTCATAGGATTCTTCGATAAGATATTTTAATAATGTTTGATGATTTTGCTTTAGATCCCATGGGCAACCGTCAACAGGGTCTCTTAGGGCGCGAATTACATTCACTAATTTCGTCATGTTTGGCATATTCATAGTTGAAGCCTCTGGTGTTTTTTGTTAACGTTTTGATGCATGAAATTTAAGATAATCTTATTCGATACTGGTATAAAAAAAGAAAGCTGTAAAGCACTAGAAAAGTGTCTTCCTGAAGTGCAGCTTATTTTTGGCCAATTTCTTAAAAAATCCACTCAATTCTCCAAAGTAAAACTGGGTTCACGGGAAGTGATTTTAAATCTTACCCTTTGTGGCAAAACTAAGATTCAAAGAATCAACCGTGAGTTTCGAAAAAAAGATAAACCAACAGACGTCTTAACTTTTCCCTTATTTGCATCGTTACGAAGTGATGAAATCAAGAAATTTAAGTTAGATCCTATGATGTTTGGTCCTGAAGTGCTCTTAGGTGATGTGCTTATTTGTAAAGAAGTAGCTAAAAGACAAGCCTTGGAATTCGACATTTCCTATCGCGATGAACTTTTACATCTACTTTGTCATGGATTTTTGCATGTCCTGGGATATGATCATGAACGTTCGGCAAAAGAAGAAATAATCATGCAGCAACTTGAAGACATGTTGGTGGCCGAATTATCTAAAAAATTTAAAAGGAAATGAAAATGCAAGAATCATTAAAAATACAATTGAGCGAAAAAAGATCAGATTTAAAGAATTATGATGAAAAGTTAGACCTTTTGAGGAGGTCTCTTTGAAATCGAGAGAAAATCTCAACGTTTAGAAGAAATTAAAACGATCGAAGGAATGGAGGGCTTTTGGGATGATGCTGAAAGCGCCGCCAAGATTCAAAAAGAAAAATCAATATTAGATGAAGTTGTTAACACCTATAATAGACTACGCCAATTAAAAGACGATTTTGATGTCTTAATCGATTTTGCTTTTAACGAAGATGATGAAGGCTCTGCGGTTGAAGCGCTAGAGATGTATACAGAGTTTTTAAAAGAATTTCAGTTGGCCGAACAAAAAGTTTTACTTTCAAAAGAAGAAGATCCCAACAATGCGATTGTGACTATTAATGCTGGAGCTGGTGGAACTGAATCCTGTGACTGGGCATTGATGCTTTTAAGAATGATCATTCGCTGGTCAGAGTCTAAGAAATTTAAAGTCCAAATTCTAGATACTCAAGAAGGGGATTCTGCTGGAATCAAGTCGGCAACCTTAACGGTCATGGGTCCTTATGCCTATGGTTTATTGAAGTCTGAATCAGGGGTTCATCGTTTAGTTCGGTTATCACCATTTGATTCTGCTGGAAGAAGGCACACTTCTTTTGCTTCCATTTATGTAACTCCAGAGATTGATGACACTATTGAAATCGAAATTTTAGATAAAGATATTAGGATAGATGTTTACCGCGCTGGAGGTTCCGGAGGTCAGGGAGTTAACACGACTGACTCTGCTGTACGCATTACACACTTTCCAACGAATATTGTAGTTACTTGTCAGAATGAACGTTCACAGTTGCAAAACAAAGCACAAGCCATGAAAGTTTTGCGTTCAAAACTTTATGAAGTTGAAATGGAGAAAAGAAGGGCCATTGAAGCTCAAGCTGAAGCCAATAAAATGGATATTGCATGGGGAGCGCAAATTCGATCATATGTTCTCCATCCTTATAAAATGGTTAACGATCATCGCACTGAACTTAAAGTATCTAATGCAGAAAAAGTTTTAGATGGAGATCTCGATGAGTTTATGGATGCTTATTTGAGATGGCAGGTAGAAAGTGCTAACCAAAAAACTTAAAGAAACTTTTAAAATTATTTTTAAAAATGATGAGACGATTAAGATCTCATTGGCAGTAGTTCTAGGCCTTGGATTTTCGGTTGCCGTTATTTTGTCGACCATTGGAATTATGGATGGTTTTGTTTCAACTTTAAAAACGGGTCTGCAACGCACGAATGGTGATATGACTTTGACTTTTCGTCGAGGGTTTTTTGAATATGATCAAACTATGCAAGATCGTTTTTTAAGTGCCGGTATTACTGAAATTGCAGAAGTTGTTCAAACTGAAAGTTTTTTAATTAAACAATCAGAAAATGAATCAGATCGTGAAGCCAAAGGTGTTTTAGCTCGTGGAGTTGACACTAAGATATTTGGTCGTGTTGTTGGTATGGATTTAAAAGTTCAAGAGCACGAAATTGTCATTGGCTCTCAATTAGCACAGTTGTTAAAGCTTAAGGTGGGCGATGAAGTTGTCTTGACGATGGCCAAAGGAAATAGTGAAG
>JAKLJM010000182.1 GCA_023151145.1 Bacteriovoracaceae bacterium
TCCATACTTTCCGATATAAGTTTCTCTATCTGTTACATAAAACCCCAAAGAGCTCATCTCACTTCCTAGAACATTCGAAAATTTTTCGGCCATGGCCAATTGACCCTCGGAATTTTTTCCATGAGTAACATGCATTGATAAATAAGAACCATTATTCAAATTTAAAATCCAAAATCTCTTTTCAGTTGAAGGCTTACTATAATCAATGATTCCAATATAATTGTCGTTTTCAATTACATTTTTGTTTTCTTGATAAAAATTTAGTGCCAGCTTTAAAGGTGCTGCCGGAATTTCTTCTGCGCAATACCCTTTCTGACAACTTCTTTGTCCAGAAAAATCTAACCATACTTCTTTAGAAGTTTGAGTTTTTGCCATCGCAAATTGTGTGCTTAAAACAAGACTTAAAACGCCGAAAGTTACTTTTGACATAAGTGACTCCTTTTCTTGAATAATTGGCTGTAACTTATCTCAAATCCCTATGCAGCAACACCCTTTTGTAAAATTTACAAACTGACTATTTTTCAGACATTTTTGGTGAGGATTGACTGATAACTACTCACCCCAACATTTAACTAGCTGAATTCCAAAGAATCAAAACTGGCACCACTCTTGCTCTATAATTTGTACACATTCATTGGGGGAACTATGAAAAGATCATTAAAAATACTTATGCCAGTTATGGCTTTACCATTAGTGGCCATTACTGTTTGGTCAATAAACCACCAACATCCACATCATTATATAGCTCGTTCAATTGCTTCCGAAGCTGAAGTGAAAGTTGATGCTAAACCAGATGCTAAAACTGAAGTGAAAGTTGATAACAAAGAAGATAAAGCTCAAAAACTTCAAGACATCATTGAATGTCAGAAAAAATACATTACTGATCTTAAAACTGAAATGAATAAAAAAATTGATGACCTTAAAAAAGTTTTATCAGACAAAAATGATGACGTTAATAAAAAACCAGATGAACGAAGACCAGAAGAAAAAGACGATGAAGGGAAAAAAGAAATAGCCAATACTCCAAGCAACGATCAAATGTTACAAGTGCTCATGCATTTAACCAGCATGATTCAGCACCAACAAATGCCACAACCTCAAAGCCAACTTGCTTATCAACCAGCTTATTCTCAATGGGACTGGATGGCGCAAGAACATATGTTCTTTAGACAACAATATGAAAAACAAATTTTTGGAAACGTAGGCTTAGGACAAGACTATTTTAAAAACCAAATGAATCCTTATTCTCATTTTGAAAACAATTACACTTCTCCATCATACAGTGGTGGGTTCTATGGACCATACTCAATGGGCAATCAATCCCTTGGTTTTAAAAACATGTACGCAAATAATAGTAGTTTTGATTTTAATCAAGGAATGTATCACAATCCTTACCAAGCACATCAAGACTATAAACCAATGCCGATTATGGGGGATGAGTTTATCTTTCAAGCGGGATCTGGACTTGTTCGTCAACCGGGATCAAAGACTTTTCAATTCTAATATCAAACATCGCCCTCTTCTAAACAAAGAGGGCTTTTCTTTTTTAAGTTAAACCATTTAAAGTCACGTTTAACTCACTCACTACGTTCTCTAAAGATCTCGAATCATCTTGTAATTTTGAAGCAAGACTTGCTGTTTCTTGGGCCATCTGTGAATTCTTTTCTGTTACTTGATTTAATTCATTCATAGAACCATTCACATCCACTATCCCTTGAGCCTGCTCTTTGGTTCCAACATCAATTTCTTGTAACATTTCATTAATTGAACTTGCTTCTATTCCAATCATCTCAAAGACCTGGTCACATTTTGAAGCACTCTTATTTCCTTCCTCTACTGAACTTTTTCCTGAAACCACTAAGCCTTGTAAACTTTCTTTTGAAGCGAGAGCTATTTCATTTACGCGTCTTACAGATGTTTCTAACATATCATTAATTTCAGTGGCTGCCGTTCCTGACATTGTCGCAAGATTCCCAACTTCTTCAGCAACAACAGCGAATCCTTTTCCATGCTCTCCTGCTCTAGCTGCTTCGACTGAAGCATTGAAAGAAAGAAGTTTCGTCTGAAAAACGATATCGTTAATAATTCTCGTTTTCTCAACGATTTGCGAAATAAGATTTACTATTTCTTGAAACTCTTTTTCATTTTTTTGAGCTTCACTATCAATTCTATTATTAGATTGATTTATTTTTTCCATCGCTTTTAGCATATCTGCAATGGCCAATTTTCCGTCTTCAATTCGCCCTTGGCTATTAGTAGACTTTTGAGCAGACGATTTAACATTTTCACTATTGCGATTAATCATCTCTGATATTTCATGAATGGCTTGTGAAGACGCTTGTATCGAGCTTGCTTGCTCTACTGCAGCTTCTGATAAGCCATGGCTAGTGTCTGCAATTTTATTGGCAGAATTTTTTACCGAGTTTAATGATTCATTTAAGCGATTAGACATTTCTTCTAACATAGAAATGATTGTCTTTTTAAAAATAAATCCCATAAATACTGAGGAAGCAATTAAGAGCACCGAAGCAGCAATGATAATATTTAAGGCTACACGATATTTTACTTCTGCATCTTTTAGCTCACTTTCAATTACGGCAGAGTTGGTTGCACTAAGACTCTTCACTTCTTCTAATAAAACAGCATATGTAGCAGAGAGATCACCAATAAAATATTCTACAGCCTCTGCACTTTTTCCCATTAACACTTTATTATCGATGAGATCTTTTAATTGCGTAGAGTATTTTTCAAATAACTCTTTCATTTTTCCACAATTTTTTGTGCACTTATTAACTGTCTCAGTAAAGTGTCCTTTCAGTTCTTCAAGAATTGCCATATCTTTTTCTAACTGATCAATATCTTTTTGAGTCAGTAGGGCCATGGTTTTTGAATGTAAATACGAGACGTCAATGGCTTCAGTAATCAAAAGTCCACTCTTGGAAGAGGTTTCCTTATAGCTTTCAGTGATAGATTTCACATTATTATTGTAGGTGAAAGCAATTATTCCACCAGAAAGTAATGAGACTAAACTTAACCCTACTGATAGTAGAATTAGAAATTTTTTGATACCAATTTTTCTTATGAAACTCATGCTTTCACCTATTTTTTTTAAATTACTTTAACTTAGAAACAGTAAATCCTACACAAAGTGAACCGACAGCCTTACCAGCGTCCATTACTGGAACGGCAACTTGAATTTGCTGAGCACCAGTTGATTCATCAGTTTCAATTTCCCCAATCCAAGTTTTTCCAGCCATTGGATCATCGTGCTTAGCTTTACCTTTGTGTGACCAATTAGATGTCTTAGACAATAAAGCTACTTTTGTTCCGTCTGCTGCATTTAAAAATGCTTCTGATACCGCATCTGTCTTATTTTTCTTTAAAACTTCTGCTGCTGCAGTTTTAGAAAGCGAACGAACTTTTGGATCTAACACTGGCAATGCTTTCCATGCATCTTGAGTCATTGATGCATAATCAGCACCAGCTCCTGCTTTAGCTGCAGCTACGATTGTTGCGTCTGCGGCCCATCCTTTCACTGATTCAATTTGTTTATCTAACGCTGTTTTTTGTTCAGCAGTTAGAGCTGCACTTGCTCCAAAACTAAATACTAAAGCCATCATTACTAAAATGTTCTTCATAACCTCTCCTTGGTTGTAAATGTAATTTGGTAGTTATTCATTATAAACGTTTTCTTAAATTAGTTGTATTTAGATAAACAAAATTTTTATTAGCAAAGTGTTTCACTCGGACATTAAGAAAAATGTGGAAAAATTTTCCATTTTTTCCTCAATATTTTTTCATGTGCTTCGATGAGGTGAATACGAAATCTTTTCGAAGGATCAATGAAGAGATTCATAGACAAGGAAGATGAGACAAACACTATTCAAGAGAAAAAATACAGGAAGGACTCATGAAGGTAGAAACAAAAACAAAGCAAACTGATCGACTAATCATCAAGAAATGTCATTTATGCGGTCACTTGATGGAAAGTTATGAAGAAGTCAAAAAATGCGGTCAGTGCAAAAAATCGTTTCTTCCGTCAAACTATTTCTCTAAAGTTCATTCAAAAAATCCTGCTGAATATGATCATCTTTTCGCTCAGAGTCATGAAATTCACGACGAAGATCTCATAAAAGGTCTTACAGTTCTCTGGTAGCTCCTAGTTAAAAGCGACAAAGGCTTTATCCTTTTGGTAGGATGAAGCCTATGGAACAATTTCATCCCGTCATTAATAGACTTTTCAAAAAGAAAGGACTCACCGAGAGTTCTCTTCGCGACTTCTTATCGTGGGATTTAAAATCCATACCTGACCTCACTCAAATGAAAGATCTAAAAAAAGCCAGCGAAAGACTGGTTCAAGCTTTAGTCAATGATGAGAAGATTGGTATCTACGGCGATTACGATGTAGACGGAACAACTTCTTGCGCTCTCTTTTTTCATTTTTTTAAAAATATAGGCGAAACACTCTCTCGCAATGTTGACCTAGTTCAACCTTCGCGCTTTGTTGAAGGATACGGACTTCATCTTTCTTCCATTGATCAGGCCATTGAAAAAGGCATTAAAGTTTTAGTGACAGTGGATTGTGGTATTACAAATAACGAAGCTGCTCAGTATGCTTTGGAAAAGGGTCTTGATCTCATTATCACTGATCACCATAAAGATGCTCGCGACGAAATGCCTAAAGCGTTTGCTGTCGTGAATCCCAATCGCCGTGATGAAACCCAAGAAGACTTAAAAGCTCTTGCTGGCGTTGCTGTAGCGTTTGCTGTTTGTGTGGAGATGAGAAACCAACTTCTTAAACTTGGTCATGACGTTCCATCGGTCTACCCTCTCTTACAATTTGTGGCCATTGGAACAATTTGTGATTTAGCTACATTGAATTCTTTAAACATGAAACTTGTTCGTCATGGATTAAAGCAATTAAAAGAAACAGAATACATTGGTCTTCGCCAATTTTTTACAGCGGATGAACTAAAAGCAAAATCGATCCCTTCAGAGAAACTCTCATTTCAAATTGGACCTCTAATTAATTCAAAGGGCCGACTCGATCATCCAGAAATGGCGCTTAGACTTCTTACGACATCTCGCTATGAAGTCGCCAAAGAATGTTATGAACATTTGAAAAGCTGTAATACTGAAAGAAAATTTATTCAAAGCGAAGTCTTTAACGAAGCAAAAACAATTTTTGCTAAATCTTTAGATGACACTGATCCCTTAATTGCCATTCTTTATCAATCTCAATGGCATGAAGGCGTGATTGGAATTGTCGCTTCAAAGATTGTTGAAACCCTTGGGG
>JAKLJM010000183.1 GCA_023151145.1 Bacteriovoracaceae bacterium
ACCATTTTTAGATTTTATTAAATTTTAAGAGCTTTGAGCATCTCAAAGTTAAGGATTCTATGAGTTTGTTAAAAAAATACTTCTTTTTAGAAGCTCAGCAATTAGTTAATTCAGCAAGAACCAGGCTAATAACTGAGAAAGATATGTTACAGCTGCCAGGAGAATTAGATCCACGTGCGAATCTTTTTGATGAGTCAAAATTAAATTTTCGTACTCCCTTTAAGCATCTCCTCTCTACTTTAAGGGCGGGGAAAGTCGAAATGTTACCTGCTTTTTTATGGTATCTATTAGCTACTTGCTTAGCTTTACTAACACCATATTTAGTAAACCGGTTCATTCGTTTGATTGAATCTGGTGTAAATGATTCAAATTTAACTGAATTATTAGTAACGGGTTTTTTCTTAGGCGTAAGTGGATTTATGTCCGGATTTTTTCTCCAACATTATTTTTATCATGAGCTTAGAAGTTATCAAGTCATTGTTAATATTTTAAATCGCAAAATATTTCAACATAGCTTGAAGCTTACTATCGGTGCTCGACAAAAAAATATGTTAGGGGATATTGTCAATTTTATGGGAACAGATTCAGAATCCGTTGCAGATTTTGGTTTTGTTTTTTTTGATTTAGTCATGAACGTCATTACCATCATTGGTGTGGTCGTTATGCTTTTTTTCTATCTAGGAAATACCGCTTTTTATGCATTGGCCGTTTTATTGTTATTGTTTCCGTTGACGAAGTATGTGGCAAAAAAATTTACTTCACTTGATGAAGAAATGATGCAATTACGAGACAAAAGAGTCACTTTGATGGGGCAAGTTTTAAACTCTATTCGAGTTGTAAAGTATTTTTCATGGGAAGAGAGTATTGAAAAAGAAGTGATGAGTGTTCGCGATAAAGAGCTTCACGCTCGAAAGAAATTAGCACGTTCAGAAGTTATTTCTGGTCTTGCATATATGTCGGTATCCACTATCGTTCTTTTTATTGCGCTTTATTCACACTATTTAAATGGACATCAATTAACGGCAGCTTTGGTTTTTACTTGTGTTAGTTTATTTGGTCTTTTAGAAGGTCCATTTGGTGATATGTCACATTTGATTTCTCGAATGACCAATGGATATGTTGGAGCGAGGAGAATTCTTACTTTTCTTCAAGAAGAAAAACTTGAGAGAAATGATAATTTCCAAAACCCAAATAAAGAAGAAACTTTTAGTATCAAATTAAATCAAACAAATTTGCAATACCAAGATCATTCACCTGTTATAAAAAACGTAAATCTCTTTATCGATAATGGAGAATCGGTTGCGGTGGTTGGAGCCGTTGGGAGTGGTAAAAGCACATTTCTTTTAGGATTGTTGCAAGAACTTCCTCATAGTAATGGTGATATTGAGTTTAGAAATAAAGAAGGGCATCTTGTTGATGCAAACTCGATAAACATCGCCTACTTACCACAAGAAGCTTATATCATTAATTCTTCTCTAAAAGACAATCTGTTATTTGGGGAAAATCATACAGATGAATCAATTATTAATGCTCTTTATTTAAGTGCTTTTGATCAAGACCTAAAATCTTTATCTGCCGGTTTAGAAACAGAAATCGGGGAAAAGGGGGTGAATTTATCGGGGGGACAAAAACAAAGAGTTGGATTGGCGAGAGCTAGTTTATCTCATCCTCAAATGATTTTTTTAGATGATCCTCTCTCGGCTGTTGATGGTGAGACTGAAGATAAACTTATTGAGAGGCTTGTTTTTGGTGCTTGGAAAAATAAAACACGCGTGGTTGTCACCCATCGACTTAAACACTTAAAGAAATTTGATAAAATTGTTTTTATTAAAAACGGTGTAATCGCAGAAGTAGGGCCTGTAGAAGAACTACTTGTGAGATCAGATTCTTTTAAAGATTTTTTCAGAGAAGAAGATCATCATAAGGAAACTGAAACAAAGGACAAAAAACCAACGATGATTGATCCTCCATTAACAAGTGTTGAATCAGCGGAAGTTATAAATAAAGAACAACGAATTACGGAAGATGAAGACCGTGAAGTTGGTGCTGTTAAAAAAAGAGTGTATACCGATTATTTAATTAGCTTAGGAGGAGATCACCCTAGAATTAAATATCTTATTTTATTTTTTCTTATTGTCAGTGCGCTCTTGGTTTCACTCGCACCGCTGATGCAAAAGACGTGGCTTTCTTATTTTTCAACTCATCAAAATCAAGTGAATGTAGGTCAGGCCGTTCTGATTTATGGGGCACTGGGAGTTTTTGCTTTAATTATAAGTGTAATGAATAATTTTTTCTGGCTTGAAAGAGGAATTAAGGCCGGAAAACGAATGCACGATGAAATGCTTAGAAGTGTTCTGAGGGCACCGGTACGATTTTTCGATTCCACACCTGTTGGGCGAATATTGCAACGATTTTCTCGAGATGTTGAATCCGTAGATATATATCTTCAATGGAGTTTTGTCAGCGTCGTACATAGTATCTTACAAGTCGTCGTTTCTCTATTTCTTATCTTGGCACTTATTCCTTGGATGATATTTGTTATTGTCCCGGTGATGTTACTTTATTATCGTGTCCAAAATGATTATCGACGACCAGCAAGAGAGGTAAAAAGATATGATAGCGTGGCACGATCTCCTCGATACGCCCATTTTAAAGAAACGCTACAAGGTCTTGTCGTAATCCGCGGGTTTAAAAAAGAGCAATGGTTTTTAGATAATTTTTATCAACTGTTGGCCAATAGTCAGCGTATGTTCTATTCCCACTATATGTTGAATCGTTGGTTCTCATCGCGTATTCCTTTGATTGGGGGAATGATCTCGTTATCAACTTCACTTGCTATTGGCTTAGCGACTTATTACGGTGTGATTTCTTCTGGGAATGCCGCTTTATTAACTGTTTATTCTCTTTCTTTTTGGGGTTATTTGAATTGGGGAGTAAGGCAATTTGCTGATATTGAATCCCGCATGACTTCCATAGAACGTTTAAAATATTTTGCTCGTCTTCCGGCAGAAGTTGATGAATCTCATCATCATTTCACAGAAGGACAACTCAATCATTGGCCAACACGTGGTGAAATAGAAGTAGATAATCTTTTTGTTCGTTATGCGGATCATTTACCAACAGTATTAAAAGGTGTGAGTTTTAAAGTTGGTAGCGGAGAACGTATCGGAATCGTGGGGAGAACAGGTTCAGGTAAAAGTACTTTATTTCAGGCGCTGTATCGTTTTATCGAGCCTTATGAGGGAAGTATTAAAATAGATGGAATTGATATAAGACATGTTCCATTGAAGTTACTGAGAAGAAAAATGGCCATTATTCCACAAGATCCCACTCTTTTTATGGGATCAATTAGAAGTAATCTTGACCGTTTTCATGAATATTCTGATGACGATATTAAAAAATCTCTGATTCAAACAGGCCTATTAGATTTTGTTTTAAATTTACCGGATGGGTTACACTATGAGCTAACAGAAGGGGGAGCTAATTTAAGTCAAGGTCAACGCCAGCTGCTCTGTATGGCAAGAGCATTGCTAATTGGTGCAAAGATTATTGTTATGGATGAAGCAACTGCCAGTGTCGATTTAGAAACAGATGCATTATTGCAAAAAGTGATTCGCGACGAATTAAAAGGTGTAACCATTTTGGTAATCGCTCACCGATTATCTACTGTCCAGGACTCTGATCAGATCATCGAATTACAAAATGGAGAGCTTTTGAAGGGACAAGTTGATGTTGTCCTCGTTTAAAATTGTTCTATCAGTGATTGAGATTTTATCAAGTTGAAAAAGAACTGATCACCTGGTTGAAAATCTACTTTATAGTGCCATTCAAATGTTATGGAGTGACGTACTGATGTAATGACTTTTTGAGTTTTGAACTCACAGTAGCTCTCACTCCATACTTTTGCTCTTAGGACAAAATGATCATCAATATAATCCACTTTTTCCCAATGGATATTTGAAAGTTGGATGCCAACTAGTGTTGTGTCTTTTAGACAATTGAGTTTTTGAATAAAGGAAGGAGCTTCAAATGTTTGTTCACGATATTGAAGCAGTAACTCTGGAAAATCATAGACTCCGCGGTTACTAAAGACAGATAGTTTAAAAGGTGCATTTAGAACATCTAAAAGGATTTCAGTTTTTGTTAGTTCAAAAAATAAACTGACTTTATTCCCAATTGCATCTAATTTGGCGTGAGAGCGTTCACCTGTTTGATGGCCTAATTCATGAATCAAAATAGCTACTAGGTTTGAACTTAATTCATTGTCTGGGATTTTATAAAGTTCATTGAGATTGAAATAGATAGAAGAATTTAAATGAAAATCTGTCTTTGCGATTCTGATGGCAGGATCTAAATCAGGATTTAAAATTTTCTGAAATTCAGATTCAGGTAAAAAAATAAGCCGATCTTTTTCAGTTCTTGTGTCGAGTATGATTTGACGAATATTTAATAAAAGTTGTCTTTCTTCATTTGATGAAGAACAGCGAGTTGTATTTAAACAAAAACTTATTGTTTTATCTAGGTTACGATAGTGAAAATAGGTTAGCTGTTCAATTCGTCCAGCACCATTTCCTACGATATCGGGACCTCCCGATTTTGCTTGGATAATGATAGGAATGGCAAACGTTAATATGATTTTCAAAATAAGTATTAAGTTTTTTTTCATAATAATTTCTCAGTGTTTTAAATCATTAGTAAGGGCAAATAACTGTACATTCATTTGATAAATATCATCGCTCTCATTTTGATTAAAGCGAGTGGCAAATTCTTTAATGAAATCAAAAATAAATTTTTTTGCTTCTGGAATATCGTTTTTATTTACTTTTAAAGTTGTGCTATTGATTTGACGTTCAATAATGTCTTGTTCGGTAATGGCCGCTTGGGCCAATTCGATCATGCCGTAATGATGTTTTTTAATAGCAGAACTTGGAATATCGTTGCTTGTCATTAGCCCTGGTTTTAGAACGATGAGTTTGTGATTTTGATCTCGGCCAATCATTCCTAATTGTTCTAAATCTTGTAGGGCTTTTCTTATTTGTCCTACGCTTATTTTTTTTCTAAGTCTTTTGTAGATCCATTGTTCATCTTCAATGAAACTTGGAGTGGTAATAAGTTGTTTTATTGCTAAATAATGCCACTCACTGATGGTCGAAAATTCTTGGACATCAATGGGGTATGAGTTTTTTTCTGTATTAAATTTTTGAATATCTTCGATTATAGAATCGCAAGATTTCTTCTTCTTTTTCTTTTTTTCTAATTCTACTAAAAGTTTAAAATAGCGTCTTTCTCT
>JAKLJM010000184.1 GCA_023151145.1 Bacteriovoracaceae bacterium
ATCTTTGATAAAACATTTAGATAAAGTTCTGAAAGCCTATCATAAAGCCCCTGTACGATTAAAAAATGATTCACAACGATTAACTTACTCAAGTCCCACTCCCTTTTCTCATGAAACTTTACTCGCCCTCTTAAAGGTACCAGGATTAGCGGGAATTTATCCATCAATTGAAGCTCCACTTGATTTTGTTGAAGCAAGTAAACTGGTTCAAGAAGAAATGCAAAGAGCACTTCAAGACTACGGGGAAGAGACGGTTACTTTTAAAGTCATCACCAAACGAATTAATCGTCATTATCCCATGAAATCAATGGAAATTGAAAGAGAACTAGGTGCCCATTTGCTTCAAGAGTTTTCACGTTTAAAAGTTGATGTAAAAAAGCCAACGATTAAAGTTGATGTTCGTGTTCTTGAAACAAGAATGTTGGTTTCATTAAAATTTTATCGAGGTGTGGGCGGACTCCCTGTTGGTTCGGCTGGCCATGGTGTAACCTTGTTGTCTGGCGGATTTGATTCGCCTGTTGCCAGTTATTTAATGGCGAAAAGAGGCTTAAGACAATCATTCGTCTTTTTTCATGCTTATCCATATGTAGGTATGGAAGTTGTTGAGAAGATAAAAAAAATCACACAAGCCCTAGTACCTTTTCAGCGTCAAACCCATTTATACATAGTTCCCTTTGGAGAGATTCAGAAAAAAATTTCTGAAGTCTGTCGAGAAGAGTATCGGACGATTTTATTTCGCCAAGAAATGGTGAAAATTTCGGAATTATTAGCGACAAAAATAAAAGGGGAGTGTTTAGTTACTGGAGATGCTTTGGCCCAGGTGTCATCGCAAACTTTAGTAAATATGTCTCTTATGGATAAGGCGGTTGATTTGCCAATTCTTAGACCTTTAATTGGATTCAATAAACTTGAAACACTTCGACTTGCAACAGAAATAGGGACACATGATATTTCGTTGATTCCACATGACGATGCCTGTGCACTTTTTGCGCCTGAAAATCCCATTATTAATCCCGATAAAGAATATTGGGCCAAACTAGCTTCGCAGGTTGATTGGAGTAAGGAGCGCGAAGACGCTTTACGACAAGCAACTGTCTATAATGTTCTCTTAAATGGAGAGCTTTATTTGGAAGATAATCGTCTTTTTTAGTTGGTCTTTTGGGCCGTAAAGCTTTTGCCCTATTATTCGCGCTTTATCCTTTAATAAGATAGGAATAGAATAGAATGAACTCAATTTTTTGGAGAAAAAATGAAGCGTATAGTTCTGTTCTGTTTACTTATCTTAACCATTTCCTCAAGTGTTCATTCACAAAGTAGTAAGGATCCGAGAAGAGATAAGTTAATTGGGAATCTTTTAAAGAGTGCATTAGAATCTTACCACTTCCGTGGCATTAAAATAAATGATGATGTTTCTAATAAGGCTTTTCAACAATACATTAAAAAAATTGATTTTTCTAAACAGTATCTCACCGTAGATGACGTTAAGAGTTTAGAAGTGTTTAAATCTCAAATGGATGATCAAATGGTCACTGGAGATTTTCAATTAATTGATCGAACACTTCAATTGATGAAAAAACGTGTCGCCTTTGCTGAAACTTTAAGAAAAGAGTCATTCAAAAAGCAGTTTGACTTCAATGGATTAGAAAAAGTTGAACTAGATCCAGATAAAAGAGTCTTTGCCAAAGACGAAAATCAATTAAAAGAAAATTGGGTACTCTTTTTTAAACAAGCCACTCTTTCTCGTTATCTTTCAATTATTGAAGAACAAGAAAATCTAAAAAAATCTAAAAAGAACGGTGGCAAAGATATTAAAGATCAGAAAAAATTAAAAGCTCTTAAAGGTGAAAAACTCTTAAGTGATGCTGAAATGAGAGCGAAAGCTCATGAAGTAGTAACAAACAGATTTAAGAAAATTTTTGATCAACTCGCGAAACAAGATCGCGATGATATGTCTGAGAATTTTTATAATGCTGTAGCGGCTGTTTATGATCCGCATACGACTTATATGCCACCTAAAAAGAAAGAAGATTTTGATATTGATATCACTGGTAAATTAGAAGGTATTGGAGCTGTTTTACAAGAAGATGGGTCTTATATCAAAGTCGTTCAAATTGTTCCAGGTGGACCAGCTTGGCGTCAGAAGGAATTAGAAACTGATGATGTTATTTTAGCCGTTGCCCAAGGAAAAGGGGAAGCTGTCGATTTAACAGATATGAAAGTTGATGATGCTGTTAGATATATTAGAGGTAAAAAAGGAACGGAAGTTAAATTAACTGTTAAAAAAGTTGATGGTACGAGAAAAGTTATTTCAATTATTCGTGATGAAATTGAAGTAGCAGCTTCTTTTGCAAAATCTAGCGTTTTACAAATGAATGGAAGCGACGTTAAGGTTGGATATATTCAACTTCCAAAATTTTATCGTGATTTTGAAAACTCATCTGTTAACTGTACAGATGATGTTCGAAAGGAATTAGAACGAGTTAAGAAAGCTGGAGTTGGTGCTGTTATTTTAGATTTAAGAAATAATGGTGGAGGGGCTTTAGAAGACGCTCGTTTAATGTCAGGGTTATTTATTGATAAAGGTCCAATTGTCCAAGTGAAAAACCATATGGGGCAAATTGATGTACTTGAAGATGATGAAGCTGGACTCGTTTACGATGGACCACTCATTGTTTTGATTAATAGATTTTCAGCTTCAGCATCTGAAATTCTAGCAGGAGCGATGCAGGACTACGGACGTGGAATCGTTGTAGGGGGAGATTTTTCTCATGGAAAAGGTACCGTTCAAGCGGTCTTAAACCTAAATCAAGGACCACTACTTTCAATGTTCGGACCGACAATGGGTGCGCTTAAAGTCACCATACAAAAATTTTATCGCGTAACAGGAGCTTCAACTCAATATAAAGGAGTCACTCCAGACATTATCCTACCAGATCCATTTAGTTATTTAGAGTCGCGTGAGAAAGATCTGGAATATTCATTACCATGGGATCAAATTGGTGCTCAAAAATATAGTAAATGGTCAAAGCATAACTATAATTTAATGAGCTTAAAAGAAAGAAGCACTTCAAGAGTGAAAGAGTCACCACGCTTTCAAAAAATTAATAAATCTGTCGATTTTTTAATGAAAAGAAAAAATGATACCTCTATCGTTCTTAACTTAAAACAACTTCAAACAGAAGAAGCAAAAAATAAAAAAATTGTTGAAGAATTTAAGCTCGAAGAAGAAGAAAAAAATCTCTTAGTAAGCTCTTTTGAAGATTCACTTAAGGCCCACGACAATTTAAAAGCTATTGATACTAAAAAATGGAAAAAAGATTTTGAGCAAAGAAAAGACGAGTGGGTTAAAACTTTAAGACAAGACGTCATCTTAACAGAAACAATGCAGATCGCTCAAGACATGGTTAAACAAGTAAAGAAATAGTAGAAAGTATATGATTGATAACTACGAATTAGACGAAATTATGGATATTTTAGAGAACTACCAAAACGAAGAGTTGGCGGTAGTTCTCTTAAAAGAATTTAATGAAAAAACCACTCGATTGGGAAAATTGTTAATGAATTTAGATCCAAGCTTAACCAGTGAAGAGTGGAAACTTCAATGTGATCAAGCAAAAAAAGATATTGATGCTGTTGTTAAAAAGATTAGAGATAATCAATAATTATGGTAGATCAAAAAAATAAATCAGCGAAGAATTCAGGAGATTGGACTTTTGATGTGAAAGTACCAACACCTGAGAGCGATGCTCCTGACGCTGGAATTCCAGAAATTCCCGTCGACGCCGTTAAAGAAGCTAAAAATGTTAAGCCCTTTCTTCAGCGTGCAAAAGAAAATCAAGAAAAAAAACGTCATCAGAATTTCGAATTCGAAGTCGATTCTCCACCTAAAGAAACACTAACGAGAAGACAGCTCGCAGAAAAATTAAACGAAGAAGAGCGAGTGAGAGATGTTTTTCATTATGCTCATCCGATAAAAAGAGCATTGGCCATGTTTCTTGATATGTTGGCCTACTTAGCGAGTGTTTATTTTACAAAGTTTTTTTTATTTCCCCTCTATTCGCTAGTTGTCTTTTTTACTGATAAGTACAAATTAGATTTTCCAGTTACAGAAGAAACGTTTTTGGAATACGGCTTTTGGTTTTTAGTGGTATTTAATTATTTTCTTCTTTTTGCTGTCGGCACAGCTTTTTACAATAGAACAATTGGAAAAAAGTTTTTGGGAATTTTTGTTAGAGAAGAAGAAAGATTTAGCTTAAGTATTACTAACATGATAACTCGTGAAATGATCTTTAAACCGCTATCAATCTTAAGTGTTGTGGGCGTTTCAATGATGTTTTTTAATAATAAAAAACAATCACTTCATGATCGTTTGGCCAAAACTCTGGTTATTGAAGATTAATTTTATTCTACAATTAATTTTTGAATGAAATCAGCTTGCGACGATACAGCTTCAAGAGCAGTTTCTTTACTGATGATTTTTTCTTGATAGAGGCGCATGATATGCTGGTCAAATGTTTGTCCGCCATTTCCACCTTTTTGAAATCCATTGGCCATAATGCTATGAATTCGTGAAATATCTTCTTTTCCTTGAATCGCTTCTTTTACTCCAGGATTTGTGACCATAATTTCTTGAGCAATAACGTTATTGGTATTTTTCCCAGGTAGCATTCTTTGTCCGACGACAGCATGTAAATTTTCGGCCATTCTTTTTCTAATTTCAATTTGTTCAGTCGCCGGAAACATCGATATCATGCGGCCAATAGTCGTTAGGACATTTGTCGTGTGCATGGTAGAGAAAACAACGTGTCCTGTTTCTGCCGCTTTTAAGGCGATACTCACGGTTTCAGGATCGCGCATCTCTCCAATAAGGATAACATCAGGATCTTGTCTCAATGCTGATCTTAAAGCCAATGTATAGCTGTCAGTATCAATCCCAACTTCTCTTTGAGTAATACGTGATCGTTGTTGTTTATGAACATATTCAATGGGGTCTTCAATCGTCAATATGTGAGCGGCTTTATTTTCATTGATATGATTAATCATAGCAGCTAATGTTGTACTTTTTCCAGAACCCGTTGCACCTGTAATGAGAATCAATCCGCGATTTTGTAGCGCAATTTGTCCTAAAATAGGTGGCATTGCTAAATCTTTGAGTGTAGGAATTTTATCGTTGATTATTCTTAGAATGATCCCGTAGTGATCAGAATATTTGAAAAAATTAAATCGGACACGGCACATCTCAGGAATTGTGAATGCCCCATCGATTTCTATCAGAAGCACGGTGCTGAATAGCAACCTGAACAAGGGAGGCGAGATGTTTTAGTGTGAAGCTCATAAAAAAATTTCCAAGAGTAGTCTTATCGATTATTATTGTCTGAAGATGCAAAAAAATAAAGTTTTAATCATTCGATTTTCAAGTTTTGGAGATATTCTTCAAGGACTAACAGTTCCTCGGATTATCAAACAAAATTACTCGGACTCTTGCGTTCATTGGCTAACTCGCTCAGATTTCACCAGTTTAGTTCAAATAAATGAAGATATTGATCGTGTCATTTCATTTGATCGCAAAGCTGGTTTTATTGGTCTGATACGTCTAGCCCTAATTTTGCGTCGTGAGAACTACACTCATATTTATGATGCTCACAATAATGTTCGCTCAGGAATTGTAAATTTTATTTTGAGATTTCCTTTCGTGTTTATTTCTCCAAAGTTTATTCAACGTTCTAAAGATCGTTTGAAAAGAATTCTTCTGTTCAAATTCGGACAAAATTTTTTTCCAAAACCATTTAAAGGGAGAGTTTCATTTGAAAATCCTTTGAAGAAATGGGGTTTAAAGTTTGAAGAGGGATTGACGACGGTTCAATTCCAATTTGATAGTAAGACT
>JAKLJM010000185.1 GCA_023151145.1 Bacteriovoracaceae bacterium
ATGATGTTTACGGATATGACTTTGCCAACAATGATGCGGATCCGATGGACGGTCATGGACATGGAACACATTGTGCTGGAACAATCGGAGCCGTTCATAACAACGGTGTCGGTGTTGCAGGTGTTATGGATGAAGTTACTCTCGTTCCCATTAAATTTTTAGATGATAGTGGTTCTGGTTCATTAGATGCCGCTATTCAATCAATTGATTATGCAACGAAATTAAATGTAGATTTAATGAGTAACTCTTGGGGAGGCGGTGGCCGCTCGGAAGCATTGAATGATGCGATCAAAAGAGCAGCTGATCAAGGAATCATCTTTACTGCAGCAGCTGGAAATTCATCTTCTAATAATGATCAAGTAGAGTCATATCCAGCGAATTACGATCAGCCAAACGTTATTTCAGTTGCTGCACTTACAGCACAAAATGGGTTAGCTTCTTTTTCTTCTTATGGAAGAAATAAAGTTCATATCGCAGGCCCAGGTCATAATATTTTATCAACTGTTCAAGGCGGAAACTATGAAGTTATGTCTGGAACTTCAATGGCCACTCCACATGTTTCAGGAGTTCTTGGTCTTCTTTTAGCAAAAGAAGGACGTTTAAATCTTGAAGACGTTAGAGAAAGATTAGTGATGACGGGAATTAGTGCTTCTGGTTTAAGAGGAAAAACTCAAACATCATCTAGAATCGATGCGTACAATTTATTAACCGATACTAGACCAGTAAGAAATGAACCTAATCCAAAAAATTGGCAAAAAGTAACTCTAACTGACGTTTGGGAATCAGCACATCCTTATGCAGATAATTTTTCTGAAACAAAATCATTTAGCGTACCAGGTGCAAAGTATATGCGCTTAAAAGTGAAAAAAGTTGATTTAGAAAATGGTTATGACTATTTAAAAATTGAAGATAAAAACGGAGCAGTCGTTCAAAAGCTTTCAGGTGCAGGTGCTGATGTAGCTTCTGATTACTTAGAAGGTGATGCTATGAATGTGACGTTTGTTAGTGATCGCAGTGTTTCAAAATGGGGATTTTTAATTGAAGAATTAGAAGTACAATACTAAGAGATTTCATTCCCAGGCCCAACGTATTGGGCCTGGGTTCTTGGTAAAATAACCACAAATTCAGTATGTGGATTATGTTCATTGTAATAAATCTTACCACCATGATCTTGAATAATTTTCGCGCTAATATTTAATCCTAAACCTGTACCTTCTCGTGAACTTTTTGTCGTGAAAAAAGCATTAAAGATATGAGGCAAATGATCTTTACTAATTCCATTTCCTGAATCGACAAAATGAAAGTGCACATCAGTTGAAGTGTAGACAATATTAATTTTAATCCATTTATGATCTAAATCTTGAATGGCATGCATGGAATTTGAAACTAGGTTTGTAAAGACCTGTAAAATTTGAACATATTTTACTGGCATAGCAATTTTAGAATTAAGATTTTCGATTGTAAGTTGAATGTTCGCATCGATTAATCTTCGCTCGGTGATTTCTTGTAGGTCGTTGAAGATTTTTTCTAAAGAAATGAATTCAAAAGAATCTTGAGTCCCATTTTTTGAAAGTAATTTATAATTTTTTACAATGCGATCTAATCGTTCGCCATTGCGACCAACGATTTCAACATTTTTTTGAATTTTTTCAATGTCTATATCATCATGCTTTTTTAACGCTTCATTAATAAGTTTTATTCTTCCGTTGATGACCATGAGAGGATTATTAATCTCATGGGCCATTTCCGCAGACATCTCACCTAAAGTAGATAAGCGTGTAGAAATTAAAAGCTTTTCTTGTTGTTGCTCGATACGTGTTAAGAGTTTCACTCTTAACAGAGAGAAGTAAATGAGACCAAGTTCTGAGGCAATAAAAAAGACGATCATAAAATAGAAATACATTCGATTTCTTTCTCTCAATCTTGCAATTTCTTCAAATCGTAGAGCTTCTGATTTCCAGATGTCAGCTTCTTGAGCGTACATTTCTTCGATTGTTGAATAGATTCTTTCTTTAATGATCGAAACATCTTTAGGTTGAATTTTTTCTTGATCGAGATGTTCTGCAATTTTTTCTTCAATGAAAGTAAATTCTAATTTAGGAGAAAGGGGATAACCTTCACCATGAATATGTTTTTCCGAGAGAAAAATTTTATAATCGGAGTGAGCTGATTGAATCATTCCCTCAGCTTCAATCAGTAAATCAAATTCTTTTTGTTGCTCGAAATCTTTTAGATAGATGAGCGCTTTAGAAAGACCAGAAATAGATTTAAAGATCAGGCGCGATTGAAAACGATTATGGTAAGTTGTTTCTTGAAGAAATTCATTTTTAACTAAGTTGATATAACTAAAAGCAACAATAGCACTCAATAACACTGTTATAACAACAATGATCCTTATACTCGATTTGAGTGCGTTTTGAGAATACTCTTTAAGTTGCATCTATTTTCTGAATTCAAGTGACTTAATTTGCCACACCCAATGTAAACCGATTTTTAAAAGTAGATCCTTATCAATCATTTTCTCAATGGGGTATATGACTCTTGTCGGTCCCATTCTATTAACGGCCAAATAGCCTTGTTGATCTTTTATCGCCAGGATCATTTTTTCAGCTTTCATGGTTTCTATCGGAGTCTCTATGGAATATCCATCAATGGCCTTTACGTAAACTGTCTTAACTTCTGGTTTGGCGTATTTTTTTACAAAGTCATAAAAATAAAAACCTTCAAAAGTAGTTTTTTCATTTTTATTGTATGGATCAAAAATCGTCGTCTTCACGAGTGGTAAGTTTTTTTCTAATTCATCGACAGAAATTTTTAAATTTTTTCCACCTAGAGTAAGACCAGTAACATCTATTTTTTGACGAGGAGGGGTTTCTTTTGAATAAATGCTAAGACAAATAGAAAGAGAGAGAAGAGTAAAAAATAATTTTTTTAACATATTTCATCCATTGAAAATAAAAATGAAAACAAAAAAGCTCGCCGAAGCGAGCTTTAATATTAAAAATAATTTTTCTTTAGTGCAATTAAATTATTGGAAAAGGTTGATATTCTTGCGAATGTACTTCGTCAATGAACCAACTTTATCTAAAGTTTTGATTGCTTTAGCAGATAATCTTAACTTGATAGTTTGGCCAGTTTCTGGATCGAAAACTTTCTTCATATGTAAGTTTACTTGCTTCTTAGTTTTTGTCTTATTGTTTGCGTGTGAAACTTTGTTTGCAACAAGTCTTCTTTTTCCTGTTAAATCACATGTACGTGCCATAAATATCTTCCTTTTAACGTATTTCACTACTTAAGTTTTTTCTTGAGTGCGCTAATATAACTTTATAAATATTAAACGTAAAGCAAAATTACGAACACCAACCGGCAAGAACCAACCTTTTTCCTTTTTTTACCATAGTGACACGGTGTTCAAAGTGCTCACGGCCGGTTTTAAAGAGAATAATTCTTCCGAATGGACGTGCAGTGAATCTGAAAGCGCCGGTGTCTTCGTGATCTTTAAATTGAAAACGAGGTCGTATTAAAAGATCCCCTCCCTCAATGAGGTGAGGCTCGAGATTAAGAGACAAGCTAAACCCCATAATGCGAGAACCGTCATCATGCCAAATTCCTTCCTCATCTGTGGGCGCTGAGCGAAGAGCAATAATTCCTTCTAAGTGCTCAAAAACACAGTGTTCTTTTAAGAAGTTCCAAAGAAATCCCTCTGGTTTTAAAGACTCACGGTAAACTTTATCCAATTCGGGATAGTTCTCGGTTTCAGCAAATTGGCGAAAAACCGAAGGAAGTTCCAAGTCTAGTTCAATAAAAGGGCTCGAAAATAACGTCTTCATAGCCTAGCTTTTTAGCACAAAATGAGAGGTTTTGGTCAATGAAAATGGAAAAATGCCGATAAGAAAAAAGATGATGTATAGAGAACTGTTTTTTGGAGTTTGAAGTGAAAAAACTATTTTTATCAATAATCTTGACCAGTGTGTGCTCGGCACAAATGGTGAAGGCCGAAAACAAAGCTTTTCCGCTCGCGAAAGTTTTTGAGTATGAGAAAGCGTTGACGGAAGAACTCAAAAAAAGAAATCCTTCGGCCAAAGAAAAACAGGCAATTTATAATTTAGCAGGTCGAGAGCTATATTACTTAGGCTACTACGATAAAGCAGATGAATATTATAAAAAATCAATTGATGAAAATGTAAACGTTAATAAATCAGAAGCCTATGTAAATCGAATTTCTGTGCAATTAATCAAAAAAGATTCAGGTCTTTTGAAAGAAAGAGTATCAGAGGCGAGAAAATATTTTTCCCAAAACAAAAAATATTTTTCCAAGGACATGGAGTTTTATTTAAGTTCAATGGATGAAGTTGTTAATAAAAAAGTTTCGAACACTAAGCCGGGTTTGTTTTCATTTTATACAGAGCAATTAAGTTTTAAAGAAGAAGTAAAAAACAAAAACTACAGCGAACTCTTGGCCAGATATGACGTTCAGAAATTGGCCGATGCCGATTATATGCAAAATACAAAGTATGATCTTCTGCATGTCTTAGTCAGAAAAAAAATGGTGAGCCATTTATTCTGTGTTGATAAAATTAAAGATTATCGAAACTCTTATGCACCTTCAGTTATGATTTGTGAAATGCTGGAAGATTACTTGAAAGGTAATAAGATATCTGAAGAAAAAATGAAACGTTTAGAATCTTACTTTGAAGAAATAAGCGACACCGAAAGCTACCTTCTTCCGGCAGTGAAGGAGTTGTTATGAGAAAAACTTTAACACTTCTCGCTTATTTGGGCTTGTTTATTTTCGTGTCTTGTGAAAATCAGCCAGGCATGCTTATGGGGAGTGCTTTTAAAAATATGTTCAATGTCACAGAATGGTTTTCTTCTGCGGATAAAGAATATGAACAACTCAATAAACCTGCTGCAAATTCAAATGAAAATCTTATTTCTTGTAATGATCAAAATGGAGCGATAGATTTTTCTCAATTTCAAAAAGTAAAAGATTCTCTTTGCCAGTGTAAGCCATGGGGCTCTTGTGATAAAGGGTCGTGTCAGTGTGAAATTCTTTGTCCATTAAATCATGAAATCTTAAATCGTAATCAAAGCTTGAATGATGCAAATGTAGTTTTAAACTCTATGGCATTCACCAATGGAGATAAGGCTTTTTATAGCAAGTATGATGGTTATAAAGGTTTTTGTTGGGGACATGCATCGTTAACTTCTAAGTTTAATCGACTGGCTTTATTTGATGCCTCAAAACCTAGAGCTTATTCTAATCCCAATAATGAACCTGTGGACATTCCAGGGTTTAAAAATTTATATGAATTTTCAAAACATCCGGAAGTTCAAGCTCTTTTGATGGATAAAGTCGGAAGCGAATGGTCCAAATATGCAGGAACTTTTCAAGGTGCAAAATCGGTTTTAGATAACTCTGGAGTTGATGAATCAGAGTCGCGCAATCTTGTGGCAGATATCGAAGAAAGATTAAAAAGAAATCAACAGCCATCTCTTCTCTTTAATAATAAATCTGAGTTTGGATCAGCACACGTTGTTCTGGTGTCTGGGGTAAAATATGATAAGGAATTACGTAAGAAAGTGATCTGCTTAAGAGATAACAATTTCCCGGCCATATCGCATATGAATTGTGGAACTAAGATTGCTGTGGATGCAGATGGGGCCATGAATTATTGTAAATACCAATACGATAAAGAAGTCAAAATGTATCGTGATGTTTGTGATGAGCCTGTTGGAAATGCTCAAATTACTCATAACGAGAACCGCGACTCTGTCGATCAAATTATGAACTTACATACTAAATGCGCTAATGATAAAGATTGCCCTAATAAAAATAATAATTAATGACTAGCATCTCCCTCAAGTAACTTTTGCGGGAGATCGCTAAATTGAATAGTTTGATTATCCGTTTTATATTGCAGAATCCAGAGTCGATCAAAGACTCCATCTCGCCATTCCAAATCTTGATCTTGAATTCCAAGTGCTCTAGACAGAACACCTATCTTTTTATGTGACCAGGCAATAACGATGGTTTTTTGATGATAGTCAGATGAGCTTAAAATTGTTTTTCCGAGAAGATTAGTTTCATCTTTTAAATAAGGCTGCAAAATGTTTTGTTTCAATTTTTGAGCGGTAGGAATTAGCGTTTGATACGAACGAATAGAACTATCAAGATCTTTTGGTTTAACGGCCATGAGGACGTCTACAGCTCCAAATGTTTTGGTGAATTTATCTGCGGTAAAATAATCGGCCAATTTTTCAGCACGTAAAAAGCCTTTCGGTGATAACTCTCGCCCTTTAAGAGGCTCTTCAGCGTGACGAATAATAATGACGTTTTTTGGTAAGGCAAATACCGACTGAGTAAGTGAGGTGAGGAATAATAGGGAAAGGAGTTGTCTTTTCATATCGCCTTAGGGAGTGATTTTAGTTTATGCCATCATAGACCATTCTAAAAATAGAAAGTTCTTATAGGTAAAAAATACATACTTTTTTTAAGATTTTACTTCGAAGGAGTGGTCTCTAGCAACAAATCTTGCTCAAAACTTAAGGCATTTTCAGTTTCCTCTTCCATGCAGAGATAGATGATTTCAGCTTTTATTCCTTTCTGAATGAGTATTTCTTTAACATAGTTCATAATCCACAGCCTTTGTGGTTTAGGGTAGCGCATTTTTCCATCAAAACTTCTGGTTAATTCCAGGTCAAAAAGTGTTGATTCTGGATAATTTTTTTGAACGCTAAAGTAGACTTCTTTGGTGAAACGAACCACTCCAATAGAAATATATTTAATGAGTGAAAGTTGCTGATGAATTTCTGGGTATGAGAAAAGTTCAGAAATAAGTTCGGCATAATCCTTTTGAAAAGATTCGTTATAAACAATGGGATCAAAATGTAAACCAACTGAATGACCATGCTTCATCAGTTTGGAGGACTAAGAGTGAGTAGCTCTTTGATCTTTATGGATTTAGTTCTCAACTCTAATTTAGCCTGAGGATATTTCTTAAATAGAGCAATCAACTCAGTAAGCTCTTGGCTTAGATCTGTTAAGGCCAAGGAATCAGAAAATTCACCAGCGTGAAACCACAATTCATCATTTGGATGATCAATGATAATTTTTTCTATCTCAGCAAAAATTTCTTCATGATTTAAGAAAAGGACGATGTCTGGAGAGTTAAAATATCCTTGTAAATAACAATATTGGCATTCATATAAACAATTATAGGCATGAACAAAATAAAAATGTTTACCGGAATTCGTCCCATAAGCAGGAGGCGCCGGTTTGACAAGTTGACCCTTTTTTTCAGCTAAAAAGAGCCAAAGATTAACTCTTTTTGCCAAATACGGTTTGTAGAATTTACCGAAGACATCGCGGTAACTTTCGATGGTAAAAATTGGCAAGTTAGGAAAACGCGCCAATATGTTTTGGATTTTTTTTTGCTGTTGCTCATTTTCAAGAAGGGCTTTTTCTATATATATTCGTTCAAACATTACGGTTCACTTTTTTGGTGATGACCGTGCATCAGGTGATTAAACTTGTTGTAAGAAAAATCTGAAAGAGCTTTTAGTTTATTGGTAAAATCACTCTCGTTTTTACAGTCAAAAACAATTGTCGTTTGGGTGTTTTCAAGTTTTGGATCAATATGAAATTGGATGTTTTCTCTTCTCAGTGGTTTTGTTAACTCTTGGAAGTCATTTTGCCAGTTGGCCATATAAGGATTGAGTCTTGATTGTAAGAGCGAGATGATTTCGGTCGCTCTTTTTTTTGGGGTCCAATCAAGTTGGAAGATTTCTTGTACTTCAGGAGTTTGAAGGAAAAGTTTTTCTTCGGATTCATTTTGAATCTTTAAGCCGTGATAGAGTTTTTTTATTTGATGTTTTTGAGTTTGTGAAAAATGTAATAATGGATGTTGATAGATATTGGCTTTTTGTAAGAAGATTTCAACGTCCAGAAGTTGGTTTTTACTTTTATTTTCGTTTTTATTTGTTGCTGTTGTAATATTTTCATCAAACCATTTTTTTAAAATCTTTGAAAAATGATGGGCTTCATCCTTAATTAATTCACAAGTCACTTCTCTAGCATTATCACTGACCACTTTCACGGAATAAACCGGAAGATGAGTTAAGTTTGCAGCTCGTAAAACTCCCCATAATTCACGATCGACGATGTCACCAAAGGAATGTAATTTCTCAGCTAATTGAGTCGATTGAATTCGCTCTTCAGTTGTTAGGCAACTGACAGCGTTTATTTCATTATGAGTTTCATAGGTTTGAAAAACCGGTATTTGTGTGGCATTAACCAAGAGTGAGTAACGGGGCAAGACAACCGTTTCTTTTATTAGTTTTGGATTTAGTGCGCCACAGATCCCCAAATTGATGATTTCGCTCACCGGGCTCTTCCATTGATAATCTAAAAAAAGAATACTTTGAAGACTAGCTTCAAGAGCATTTAAATGACCTTCGCCACTAATGAGTAGAGCAAGGTGAAGTTCTTTTGAATAATACAGATCGTTCTTTGCCTCTTTGATGAGGACAAAGTCATAACTATCAAAAAATGCTTTTGCTTCAAGACGATGAGCAAAGTGCAAAAGTTTCATTGTAAACCTAGCTAGAATAAAAATATCATTTTTGTTGTTTTTACGCTTTTTCCTTCTTAAACTCAAGCCATAAAATCATAAGTTTAAGAGGTATATATGAGTGTTATCAAAGACTTTTCTAATTATCCGTTAGCTTTTGGTGGTGCCAGTATCAGTGGGGAAGGCGCGGGCTATGGGTTTGGAGATATTACTGAAAACGACGCAATTGATTTATTGCTTTTTGCTTACGATTTAGGATTTCGTGTTTTTGATTCGGCACCAATATATGGATTTGGTCTTTCTGAAAAAAGAATGGGTTTAGCCTTTAAGAAAAATCGCGAGAAAGTTTTTTTAGTTTCAAAATCAGGTGTGACATGGGCAGAGAATAAACGTGTGGATATGAGCAATGATCCCTTAGTCACAGAAAAAATGCTGATTCAATCTCTAAAAGATTTTAACACCGAATATATCGATCTTTATATGATTCATTGGCCAGATGCACGAGTTGATATTCGTCGTCCCTTAGAAGTTTTAGCAAAGGCTAAAGCTCAGGGAAAAATTAAGCACATTGGTCTCTGTAATACGACTCAAGATGATTTTTTAAAAGCTTCTGAAGTTGATAAGATTGAAGTTGTTCAAAGCCAATTAAATTTATTCGAACAAAATATTTTAAAAGAAGATTTGCCCTTTTTTCATCAACAGGGTGCAGATTTTATGAGTTGGGGAACTTTAGATAAAGGAATTCTCACTGGCAGAGTGAAACGCGGAAGAAAATTTGATTCCTCAGATTGTCGCTCATGGGCACCATGGTGGAAGCAAATGGACTTAGAAAGTCGCTTTAAGGCCATGGATAAGATTCAACCGATTCTTGAAAAATTTGGCCACACAGGACTAGAAATGGCGCTTTCATTTAACCTCTCTCACCCTGAAGTTTCTGTGGCGTTGTGTGGGGGAAGGACTATGCAACAGTTAGAAGAATTAGACAAAGCCTTAAAAAATCCTTTAAGACCAGAAATTTTAAAAGAAATTAAAGAGTTAGCGACTTTGTCTTAATGGAAGAAGACTTGTCAAAAAGCCCTCGTTTGTGATTAGTTAGGCTTGATTTTAACGAGTGAGGGAAAAATGAAAAAGCTAATTGTAGCAACTGGTTTATTTGTGATGTTTACATCTTCAGCGTTGGCGAATTTTTTTGTTCCACCAATGAATTTTTTCGTAAATAGAGATGTCGCAACTTCAAGAGTTTTCAATACAACACCATTTCCAATGGTTTGTTCAGGTAATGCCTACGGTAGAACATGGTCAGGTATCGTTTTAAATACTTGGGTTAATCAAGTGAGAGTTTTTCCAGGGCAATGGGTTGATATCGGAGTTTTTTCTAATTATTACGATCCATTCGTTAATGCTTGGGCAAATATTCAATGTTATAGATCTTGGTAGTCGGATCAAGGTAACAAAATCTCATGAGAGTTCTTTATCATTCTAAAGCAGATTTGGATTTATCATTGTATGGAATTCAAATACCGCTTAAGGGAAATCGCTCTCAGAAAGTTTTTTCTTATATCAGCACTCATTACAGCGTTGCTGAGTTAGAAAAGGTTCCTAAAAAAATTTCAATTCTAGATTTAAAAAGAGTTCATCGCGAAGAATATATCGATGAACTCTTTTCAGATTACCACCAAAAATGTTTTTACCATTGTTACGAACTTCTCGATCGAGAAGGGCGATTCAATCGTTATGATCCAAGTGCCGCTCAATATTCTTTTGATCACGCACGTGAGATTATTAAAGATCAAATCGATCTAACCTATTTAGGATTAGAGGAAGCAATTCGTTTTAAAAGTTCAATGACCCTACATGGGGGAATGCACCATGCAATGTCAGATCGCCCTCGTGGATTTTGTCTTT